>NZ_PEBA01000064.1:0-204796 GCF_002734235.1 Sphingobacterium sp. 1.A.5 | reverse complement strand
ACGCTTTACCTCGGCCTCTAACTCCTTTATCCTGTCCTTTTCCTCTTTCATCTCAATACGTACGGTTTTGTTTAACAAATGATTCTTCCCGAATTTCTCAAGCCATGCCTGAATCGTCTGGCTTCCCTTTATCCCATATCGCCTTCGAGCCTGGGAAAGGCTCAAACCCTCTTCTTCAATCTCCCGAACCACCTTCTGTTTAAAACCAAAACTGTACCGAATTGAAACGTGTCTTGAATTTGTCTTGTCTTTCATGTTTTTTAGTTGATTAATATGTCAACCTATGTCAGGACAAGACATCAATGTCTAATGTCTTATGTCTAATGTCTATTGTCTATACCTTTCCTTCCTCTCTCCTTCCTAACTCCTTCCACTCTCGTTCGTCTCTTGTTCGGACTTTGTTCGGACCTCGTTCGGAGCTGCTTCGGAAAACACCCGAACAAGGTCCGAACAAGGTCCGAATGAAAGAAGACTCAGAGTGGAACGAGAGTGGAACAAGAGTGGAACAAGAGTATACTAAAAGTTGAAAATGCTATCAGAAAAATGGTCCGATTTAGATAAACAAAGACTAAAGTTTCCTCACATTTTTTGTATATTAATTTTCAAATTAAATTCACAAGTATGACAAAATCCTCCAAAGAGAAAATGATTGCTGGGGAACCATATATGGCAAGTGGAGACGAGTTGTTCAAAGAGAGACAACATGCGAAAGTTGAGTTACAGAAATTCAACAATATGGACCCTACCAAAATCAAAGCTAGAAACCAGATCATCAAGAATCTATTTGGTAAAACAACCACACGTTTATATATCGAACCACCTTTTTACTGTGACTATGGATATAATATAGAGGTAGGCGACAATTTTTATTCGAATTACAATTTAACCATCTTGGATTGTGCAAAGGTCAAAATTGGCGACAATGTCATGATAGCACCAAATGTCAGCATTTTCACGGCAGGGCATCCTGTAGATCCAATTTTAAGAGTAGAAGGATGGGAATATGCACAACCCATTGAGATTGGTGACAATGTATGGATCGGCGGAAATACAGTCATAAATCCAGGCGTAAAAATCGGAGCAAATACAGTCATTGGTTCAGGATCGTTGGTGACCAAAGATATTCCTGAAAATGTAGTCGCTGCAGGAAATCCATGCAGAGTGATTCGAGAAATTAATATCAGAGACAAGGTTTATTATTTCAGAGATCTGAAATATAATTTTGAAGAAGCCTAAAAATAAAAATACCTGAGGTGGGGAACCCCAGGTATTTTACCAAACCAATTATTAACCTAAATTATGAAATTATGAATTTACTATCTTAAACGGCTACTAAAACGCTTTATTATATTAAATTCCATTTTTTTATCAGATCCCTCCCATCTCCTAAAACCAAAATAAAGCCAAAATAAAATCACAAAGGCTAAACTTAATTTTAAATTAATTTTCACCTAAAATTGATCAGCTAATTTAACGATGTTTTAATATTAGTTAATCCAAATAGACATATTGCGTTTTTAATTTTGTAGAAATTATTTTAACACAAAAACAAAATTAAAAATGAAGGCAAGTCTTTTATCATTAATGATTATTTTCTCAGTTATCCTGTTCAGCTGTAAGAAAGATAACTTTAAACCCGAAGTAACCCCAAAACCCAAGACTACTAAAGAAGATAAAAATGCCTTCAAAGGTACTGTCTTTGAAAATTACCTGTCAAATAAAGATTATTCCTCCTTCCTATCATTGGCGTCAAAATCTGAAATTTCAACAGAGCTATTAAAGCTCAAAAATGATTATACAGTAATGCTGCCCGACAATAAAGCAGTAGATGCCTATTTAAAAGACAAGAAATTAACATTGGACAAGATAAGTAAAGAACAAGCTTTAGAAATCATCCAATACCACATCATACCGTCCAAATTAAATAAAGATCAATTTGTGGCTAAATATAAATTTGAATCTTACAAAAACACCAATGGTAAGTTTCATTATCATTCATCCTATCACCAAACGATGTTGAGTTCAAAATTTGGGGCAAAACTGAGTTTGTTCGTCTTTGGAGAACAAAAGTGGACTGATAAAGCAAAAGGAAAGGTGTTTATTAACTCTACTTTTGATCAAGACAAAGAAATTGAGACATTCTTCAAGGATGAACCGGAATACAAAATCCCTGTAATTGAGGTATTGGACTTCAACAAGACTGAGGTTAAACCTGGCTCAGCAATAGTTTACAAAGTCTCGAATGTTTTGATTCCACTAAGTCTAAGACAGTTTTTTGTGGTCGACAGAGTCAACAATGCTGATATGATCAAAAGTCAAATTGGCGATGACATCAATAAAAACCTGAAAGGCAAAAAGAATATTACTGTTTTTATCCCTCAAAGAAGATCCGGAGACCGTTATACAATCTTCCAACTTTTTAAATTAGTGGGAGATGCCAAAAACATCTTTCAATACCTATCTGTAAATCAACCTTTGGAGTTCAGTAAACTAGGTAACAGTGTGAAATCCAATTTTAATGAGGAGAAACTAATCTTTGATCAAAATAAAGGTGAAATCACCGATAGCAATAACCTTACAACCAAAGTAATCATTAAGGATATTGTCGCTACTGATGGTGTCTGCCACTATATTGACAATATTCTAGCTCCAAAAGGAAAAGGCTTATAAATCCAAACAATCAATTATGGTACGTTTCAATCAACTGTTTCATTATTGTCTAATATTGACATTAATAACCTTAATATTAAGTTCTTGCACAAAAAAAGAGGTAGAAATTGAGAGTGGAAAAGGTCAGGAACATCAAAGACTCTTTAATATTGCTTATGGCGAAGGCTTGAGAAAACAAATGGATGTGTTCCTACATGAAGACAGATCTCCTAATAAACCTTTTTTGATTTTTGTCCATGGTGGTTCATGGGCATTTGGCAGTAAGCTCTTATTAGGTGGTCTACAAGAAGATATGCTTCAGAAAGGCTATTCATCTGCTTCCATAAACTACTCGTTTGTTGGACCTGCAACAAATTACACACACCTGTTGAATGACCTGAAAGCTGCTGTAGATGAACTTCAAAAACAATCTTCCACTTGGAACATTCCAAAGGAACAATATATGATAATTGGTCATAGCGCTGGAGCCCACCTCTCCCTGTTATTTGGATATTCCATTCAAAATGGTAAAGATATAAAAGGAATAGTTTCATTGGCCGGACCTACTGACTTCACAAATGAAGCCTTAGTAAAAGCAATGATTGCCAACAAGCACCCTTTATTAAACCTGATCGAATTGATGGTAGGAAAACCTGTCAATCGACAAAACCCTATTCCTCTTCCAGATGAGTATAAAGCCGCTAGTCCAGCCTACCAAATAAAGCATTTAGTTCCAACGCTGATTATTCACGGCAAAAAGGACGAAACAGTTCATTTGTCGCAAGCAACAACATTGGCAACTGCTTTGAAAGCGAAAAAAGTCAATCACGAAATCATTATGCTTGACGCAGATCATAGCTTAGGATTATTCGATGGGAAAGACCCACATACGATATCAAACCAATTGTTAAACTGGATAGAAAAAACCAAATAATTATGGCAATAGTTAAAAATAGCCTGTTAATCATCCTTCTGGTGATGATATCAAGCTTTGCACACGCCCAAGATATAAGAATATCAGGAAAAATAACTGACGACAAGGAAAAACCCTTATCTGAGACAACCGTTAAAATAAATAAAACTGAGGTTAAAACAGACCAAAACGGAGAATATACCTTGAATGTTCCAACCAAAGGTCAATATGTTATTGAGATTAATAGATTAGGTTTCAAAAATATCAATCAAACTATCGATATTACCAGTCAAAACCAGGTTTTTGATTTCATACTTTACGCGATAGATTACCATATTGAGGAAGTATTGATAAGTACCCAAAAAAGGGTTCAGAATAAGATTGACGTTCCAATTACTATTGATGTACTGGGTGCCGAAAAACTGAATCGTCAGAATCTACAAGAACTAAATGAATTGTCAGCATTTACCCCAGGAGTGGAACTGGCAATCCAAAGTGTAAACAATCCGGCATTCGTCATCCGTGGTATCACCTCTGATGATTTAGATCCCAGATCACAGCCAAGAGTTTCCTTGACAATGGACGGCGTTTCTATTTCCAGGCCTTCATTGGCAGTATCGGAATTGTATGATATGGAAAGAGTTGAAGTTGCCAAAGGACCTCAAGGAACTTTGCTGGGAAGATCTGCACAGATTGGTGCCATTAACATGATCCGTAAAAAGCCAATCAAAAGTCAGCAGTTCGATTTTAAAGCACAATATGGTAATTACAATAAAAGGCTTATCAATGCGATGTATAATTATGGAGCCGAAGATTCCAGATTCGCTAACAGATTTTCATTAGCCTATCATGCGCAAGATGGATTTGTGAAAAACTTGTCTGGTGGAAATTTAAATGGCAAAAACACAATGGCTTTTCGTAATTCCAGCCGTTATTTCTTGAAAAATGATGGTACGATAGACTTAATCCTCAGCTATCAACATGATGATGCCCCCGGAACTTCATTCAAAAGTGGCGTTTGGAAACCTAAAAATGGGGACCTGAAACCAACTTCTTTTGCCGATTTAGATAGAGGGAAAGAGTTAGGAATAAAACGTGATGTATATAGCGCTACCTTATTACATGACCAAAGTCTTTCAGAATCATGGACATTGTCCACCGTTACAGGCTTTAACAGATATAATGCTAAAGAATATTTTGATGTTGATGGTACAGCAGCTCATGTAATCAATGCAATGGACCATTCTTTTGGAAACCAATTCTCACAAGAATTAAGGGTAAATTATAACAAAGGCAATAAATTCAATGGCTTTTTAGGGTTGAATTATTTCTATGAAGATTCAAAGCAAACAGTAGGGTTGAATGTAAATGAACAAAACCTCTTCCCTGCTTATGCTTCAGGCCTGATCAATGCACAGCTCAAACAACAGCTTACCGGAGCATTAAAAAATATGGGCGGCGGAGCAGCGAGTTTAGCTCAATATTCCGGAGCAATCAATAATATGGTTGATAAGATTTTTCCAATTAATCCGCCTCTACACATAAATGGAGTTCCACAGCCCTATAAGACAATGCCCAATATTTACGAGATGCTGAGCTATGAACTGAATTCTATGAATTTTATAGCCGTATTGCCTCCTGAATACCAAGCTATGATCAAACAACTTGTTCCTTCTGGTGTATTGAGTGCCGATGCCTTAAAGAATTTGGTGAATATGTTAGCCCCAGAACAAGCAAAACAATTGAACGCTATCTCTGCAGCACCATTGAATCCATCCCACTATGAAAGCTATTCTTTACTAGGAAGGACTCATTCATTTGATATTTTTCTTGATGGCACTTATGACCTTTCCGAAAAATTAAAATTAACTGCAGGAATAAGAGGAACTTATGAAAGATTGACTGGCGGTTATCTTGCTCCAGAATCCAAGGATCCGAGCATTATTGCTCAAATGCAAAACAGAAACAACAACCTTCTAGCCCCAGTTGCAAATGATTGGATCATGGAATCTAAAAACTACCTCTCTTACGTAGGACGTTTAGCTATGAACTATAAATTTCATAGCCAACATAACACCTATGCTACAGTTTCTAAAGGTAGAAGACCACCAGTAATCTATATTTGGCCTGGAGCGAACAAAAACTTAAAACCAGAAATAGTATGGAACTATGAATTGGGAATCAAGGGTATATACAACAATAAACTAGCTTATGCTTTTGCAGGATATTATTTTGACTGGTCAAATTTCCAAACAACTAGATTGGTTCAAGTGGAAGGAACTGTCGGTTTGCAACAAGTCGCTGAAGACGCTGGAAAAGCAAGATCTTATGGATTTGAAGGTACTCTTGAATATCAAATCTTAAAATCATTGAATGTATTTGCCAATTATGCTTATCTGGATGCCAAATTCAACGAAAAAGATTCACAAGGCAACCAACAAGTTTTGGCGGGCAATACCTTTAGAATGGTTCCAAAACATAGCATGAACATCGGATTTGATGTTACTCATGATTTATCTCCAAAAAAACAGATCTATTTTAGACCGAATTATAATTTCAAATCAAAGGTCTATTTTGAGGACGAGAACCGTGAATTGCTTTCGCAGCAAGGATACGGCATCATGAATGCAACCCTAGGTGTTAAGTTCAAAAAATCAAATAAACGAAGCTTTGAATTTGGCTTATTCGGCAAGAACATTCTTGATCAAAAATACGTGATGGACGCTGGGAACTCCGGCGATAATATTGGCTTGCCTACTTTTGTTGCTGGCCCAAGAGCTATCTATGGAGCCTCATTTGGATTAAACCTATAAACATGAAGAAAACCCTATACCTTGCTCTACTTTTCTTAGGAATCCTTGCTGTCCTTAATTTCAATATATACTATTGGGCAAGCAGAAAGACCGATGACAAAAGAGCCGTCAGCCAAATCGTAAAGCTTTCAGATCATACGTTGAGCTCATCCTCAAAAAATGATTCTACCCTAAGTATAATGACATATAATATCGGGTACTTGAGTGGCATGACGAATAATTTACCTGTAAAGCAGGTGAAAGAATCTCATAAACAGAACCTCTCTTTTATGAAATCTTTTCTCAAAGAACTAAAACCTGATATTGTCGCTTTCCAGGAAATAGATTATGGATCGCACCGGAGCTTTGATGTCGACCAAGAATTTGAATTGGCCAACAGCCATTATCCATATGCCGCAAGAGCAACCAACTGGGACAAAGAATACGTACCATATCCATACTGGCCAATCAATGTACATTTCAAAAAGATTATTTCTGGCCAATCCCTAATCTCTAAATTCGAAGTAAAACAACAGATGATAGATACTTTGGCTAGAGTGGAAAGTGAACCATTTTATTATAAAGCCTTTTATCTGGACCGCCTTGCTCAAATCTGTACGCTAAAATTTGAAAATAAAGATATACTTGTTATCAATGTCCATCTGGAAGCATTTGACCAACAAACGCGACTAAAACATTCTGAAAAGGTCCTTGAACTATATGAAAATTGCAGTAAAAGATACCCAACAATATTAGTAGGTGATTTTAACAGCTGCCCTAAAGAAAAGAATCCGACAATAAATACCTTTCTTGGTAAAAACATTAATTCAGCAGCCATGGAGGAAGACGGAAATTTCTTTACTTATCCATCTGATAAGCCAGAAATGCGATTGGACTATATTTTTTACAGTGATCACTTTGAAATGCTGGAAAGTCGTGTAGTGACAGAGGTTGGGACTGTGTCTGATCACTTGCCTGTGTATGCAAAGTTGAAATTGACACATAATCCATAGTAACGAGGGCGATTTTAAAAAAAGTGGGTTTCATTCTCCAACTTTACCTCGGGAACCTATTTTTAAACTTTAATTCTTTTGTAGGATTTTCTTATGAAGGTTAGAAAAATATTTAGCCATAAAACAAAAATACCCGGAGCGGAGAACTCCAGGTATTTTACCAAACCAATTATTAACCTAAATATTTTCTATTTATCTAGATAGTGTAATAACGACATATATTCCTGCATATTGTATTTATTTTCAAAAAAAATACAATTTATTTTAAGGAATTTATTAAACTATCTGTAAATCAATGCTTTGTATTGTAATTATTTTGATATAACTTCTACGACTTTATCACTTATTTTAGTAATATCCGATTTTAAGCCGACCATTATCGACAGTACATTGACTGGATTTCCCTGCATTTTCCGGAAATTGTGCATGTACCCGACCTCCATGCCCAGGAAAAATCCCTTGAACTTATAATCCGAACCAACTCCTAATTTAATAGCCGGAGAAATACTGTATTCATAATGCAAGTTGACAGTTCCGTCAGCAGCATTGTCTTCTGCCCTTGGTTCCATGTTCAATGCACCAGAAGGCCCTAAATAAGCATAGGTGTTTAAGCGTTCCCATTGCCTGCGCATCCCCCCCGCTAAACTCAGGATGTACATCGTAGACCGCGCATTCTTCAACACACGATTATATTCAGAATCATCCTGGAGTTGATTATAACCAAATGCCATCATATACAATGTGGGCTGTAGATAATATTTCGGATTTTTCAATGAAATATCCAATCCCATACTCCCCGTGAAGAGCTTGGTCGTCAAGACATCCTTTGTCTTTCCTAATGGAAAAGAAAGACCAGTACCGCCGAAATAATAAACTTTACGGTAATGAATAGTATCTGCACCGGATTGAGCCATGGCAGAAAGCGAAATTAATAAGCAAACGCAGATAGATGCAATTCGTATCATGAAAACATTTGGTTTAATTAAGAAAATTAAACTTAAACAAAAAGTTTCAGGATAAAAGCAAAAAACTTATTAGAAAAAGTTTTTCGATTGGGACCCCTGACTGAACAATAAATCTATTATGCTGATATCTTCTTGAAAACCATTATTATCCTCAAATAATTGATAATATGGCTTCTGAGACACAATCAATGAAGGCTTTTTTGGATGGATTGCTGTTCGGTAATCAATATCATTTGGAGATTCCGAAGTATATTTTTCGGTAAATATGATCTCACGATTTAATTTCAATAATTTCAAGATTAGTTTTAATTGTTCAACATTATAATCCAATAATAGATCATACTCGCGATCGTAAAAAATCTTGAAATCATCCTCATAGTATTCAAAATAAGGAGAACTTCTGTATGCTGTCTGTATACTCAACCAGTGGAGCCTTTGCCAAGGATGGTCATAATTAATCTGAACATCTTTCATGGGAACTCTCATCTTTTTTCCATGAACAATCGGAACCATCAGGTTTAAAATCCCATTTGCTGTAGCAATCTCGGTACGTGTACGAAATGTTTGCTTTGGAAAATTCTCATATTGTTCAATAATAATCGGGCCTTCATTATTTTTGATAGCCTGAAAATAACTGATATTTGGTAAATAAAGTGCTGGTAGTAATATTCCTTCTGTCATAAACTAATATTCCCTTCAAATTGTCCGCAAAAATAACTTTATTTGGGGATATTTATAAAGTACTTTAAAATTGGCATGAAGGAAAAACTCATTTACGGAACATGGTATTTAATTTCTCTCCTTCCCTTTTGGTGCTTATATGTCCTCTCTGATTTCCTTTTCATCTTAATCTATTACGTCTTTGGGTACCGAAAAAAGGTTGTTTTGCAAAACTTACGGAATGCTTTCCCAGAGAAATCAGAAAAAGAAATCAAAGATATTGCTTACAAATTCTATCGTTATTTCCCCGATTTGATCGTAGAGTCGATCAAGATGGCAAGTATTAAACCTGAAGAAGTAATTAAGAGAATTGAATTGTTAAATCCAGAGGAGGTTTACCAGTATACAGAAAAAGGCAAAGGTGTTATTGGTGTAACCTCTCACTATGGCAATTGGGAGCTTTCAATCCATCGCCTTTCTTTAATGATGGATGTGCCTGAACTGATTATATATAAACCTCTGAACAACAAAGTTTTCAACAATATCCACAATGGTATACGATCAAGGTTTGGAGCTGAAATGGTACCCATGAAACAAATTCTCAGACATATTATTAAATTGAAAAATCATCCACATATTAGTATGTTTGTAGCCGACCAGACACCTACCTATCAGGATTCTGATTATTTTATGGAGTTTTTGAACCAAGAAACGTTGGTTTATACCGGCACTGAAAGAATTGCTAGGTTAATGAAGTTCCCGGTAGTTTTCTGTGAGGTCAGGAGAAAAGAAAAAAGAGGATATTACTCATGCAAGTTTACGACCTTGGTCGTAAATCCAGATGAATACCCAGAACATGAGATCACGCACATTCATAATCGTTTTACAGAACGTATTATTAAAGAAGAACCAGCATATTGGTTATGGTCTCATCGTAGATGGAAGCGTAAAAGAAGAAATTAAATGTCAAATTACCCGAAAGTTGCAGTTGTCATATTAAATTGGAACGGGAAGTATTTCTTGGAGAAATTCCTTCCTTCGGTATTTAATAGCACCTACCCGAATATTGAATTTATTATTGGTGACAATGGTTCTACAGATGATTCTATTTCCTATGTAGAAGAGAATTTCCCAATGTTCAAGATTATCAAAAACACAGAGAATCTAGGTTTTGCTGGTGGTTACAACGAAATCTTAAAGCGTGTTGAAGCCGATTATTACATCTTGCTGAACTCTGATGTGGAAGTTACTGAGGGCTGGATCGAACCTGTAATACAACAAATGGAGGCGGATCCATTATTAGTCGCTTGTCAGCCAAAAATTCAGTCTTATCATAATAAGGGTGAATTTGAACATGCTGGTGCTGCGGGTGGATACATAGACTATTTTGGTTTCCCTTTCTGCAGGGGAAGAATCTTGGATAAGGTAGAAAAAGATCATGGTCAGTACAACGATGCTCGAGAAGTATTTTGGGCAACAGGGGCAGCCTTATTCATTAAGTCAAATGCATGGAAAGAGGCTGAAGGATTTGATGCAGATTTCTTCGCCCATTTTGAAGAAATTGACCTTTGTTGGAGACTGAAAAAAATGGGATATAAAGTTGGATACTGTCCAAACTCATTAGTATACCATGTTGGTGGTGGTACTTTGAAAACAAGCAACCCCCACAAAACATATCTCAACTTCAGGAACAATCTTGTGATGATCCAAAAAAACCATTCTTTTATGATGGCTGTATGGATTATTGCCTGCAGATTGTGGTGGGATTTATTTGCTTTGATTAAATTTTTATTTGACGGAAAAACAGCAGATGCTTGGGCAGTAAGTAGAGGTCACCAATATTTCTTCAAGAATTTTTTCAAAACCGCAAGAAAAAGAAAAAAATACAGCCAAAAGGAAAACAAAAAAGGAAGATACAAGAAATCAATAATATGGGATTATTACATGAATAAAATCCATAAATTCTCGCAGCTTCATGACAATAATTTTCATTAAAGATAGATCATCTGAATTATCTTTCTTTTGTTAATCTGCATTGTTTTGCAACACTTTGAGCAATTTTTTAATTAGTGATTTTAAATTATTTTACCCTTAGAATATTTTGTATTTTCGTGGTCTATGTCTGTAGATATTCAAGCGAAAATAGAAGAACTTACCCGTGAGCTAAACGAATATAATTATCAATATTATGTGTTAGCTCAACCCTCCATTTCGGATTACGATTTTGACCATAAATTGAAGGAACTGGAGGCTTTGGAAATTCAATATCCTGAATTTAGAGACCCGAACTCCCCTACCCTAAAAGTTGGAGGTGATATTACACAAAGGTTTAATACTGTCCGTCACAAATGGCCGATGATGTCTTTGGGCAATACCTATAACGAACAGGAATTAAAAGATTTTGATGGAAGGGTAAGAAAAGTAGTTGGAGATCAAGTTCAGTATGTAGCTGAGTTGAAGTTCGACGGTTTATCGATCTCAATATCTTATGAAAACGGCAAACTCGTTCAGGCAGTGACACGTGGGGATGGTACACAAGGTGATGAAGTCACTAATAATGTAAAAACAATCCGCAGTATTCCACATCAATTAAGGAAAGGGAATTATCCGCCAAGTTTCGATATCCGTGGCGAGATCTTCATGCATAAATCTGCCTTTTTGAGGTTGAACAAAGAGCGTGAAGACAATGGGGAACAAACCTATGCCAACCCAAGGAATTTTGCCTCCGGCACGATCAAGCTTCAGGATTCTGGAGAGGTGGCCAAAAGACCTTTAGATTGCTTCCTGTACTTTCTGTACTGTGACAATAGAAATAAATTGTTCCATGATCATTGGCATAGCATCGAAGAAGTCAAATCTTGGGGCTTCCCAGTCTGTGAACATTCAAAACTTTGTAATTCTATTGACGAGGTCTTGGAATTCATCCATTATTGGGATGATGCCCGCCATAAACTGACTTATGAAATCGATGGCATTGTAATCAAAGTCAATGATTTCGCACAACAAGAGGAATTAGGCTTTACCGCTAAATCACCACGTTGGGCAATATCTTATAAATTCAAAGCTGAGCGCGTCGAAACAATCTTGAACAGCATTAGCTATCAGGTCGGCAGAACCGGAGCTGTTACTCCAGTTGCCAATTTAAAACCAGTTTTGTTAGCTGGTACAACGGTAAAAAGAGCTTCTTTACATAATGCAAATGAAATTGCTCGTCTGGATCTACATGAACAAGATACTGTATTTGTCGAAAAAGGAGGAGAAATAATCCCTAAAATCATCGGTGCCAACGTTGAAAAAAGACCGGAAGGAACAAAAGCATTTGAATATCCAAGTACATGTCCAGAATGTGGTACGCCATTAATTCGAGAAGAGGGCGAAGCTGTACATTATTGCCCAAATGAAGATGGCTGCAAACCTCAAATAGTAGGCAAGCTGCAGCACTTTATAGGCAGAAAAATGATGGACATTCAAGGTTTGGGAGATGAAACTATAGAAACATTCTACAAGCTTGGATTGATTCGTAAAATATCAGATATCTATACATTGATTGATAGAAAGGATGAGTTGGTCGGTATTGAACGTTTTGGTCAGAAGTCTATTGACAATATGCTCAATGGCATTGAACAATCTAAAAATAAACCTTTCGAGAAGGTGCTATTTGCTTTGGGAATTCGCCATATTGGAGAGACGGTAGCGAAAAAACTTGCACAACACTTTAAAAATATCGAGGCAATCAAGAATTCCACTGTAGACGAAATATTGTCAGTACAAGATATTGGACTCCGCATAGCAGACAGTATACATGCCTATTTGACAAATCCTGAACATTGGGAAGAGATTGAAAAACTCAAATCCTCGGGCCTGCAGTTCGAAATAGAAGAAAAAGAAATACAACTCGCCGGTGATAGTTTATCGGGCAAAACGTTTTTGATATCCGGTGTATTTGCAGAATATTCCCGGGAAGAATTGACGGAATTGATAGAGGCGCACGGTGGCAAGATGCTTAGCAGTATTTCTTCAAAGCTGAATTATTTAGTTGCCGGTGATAAAATGGGTCCATCAAAACTGGCAAAGGCAGAAAAACTTCAGATTCCAATGATTTCTGAAGCTGAACTTCTGTCAATGATTAATGAATAAAAATTAAAAATAATATATACAAACGATGAACGAGCTTCAAGGTGCGGGAGTTGCATTAGTTACTCCATTCCATGCGGACGGCACAGTAGATTACGACACTTTAGGGAATTTGATTGATTATCAAATCGAGGGAGGAATTGATTATTTGGTTTCATTGGGCACAACAGGTGAAACTGCAACATTGAATCCAGATGAACGAAAGAAGGTGTGGGAATTTACTTCTAAGCATGTCAATAAGCGTATCCCATTGGTAGCTGGAATCGGTGGCAATAATACTTTTGAAATCGTTGAACAAATCAAGAATTTTAAGGTATTGGATTACATTGCAATCTTATCAGTTTCACCATATTATAACAAACCAACGCAAGAGGGAATCTATCAACATTATAAGGCTATTGCTGAGGTTTCGAAGCTTCCGATTATTCTTTATAATGTGCCTGGCAGGACAGGAAGTAATATGAGCCCCGCTACGACGGTCAGGTTGGCTAAGGATTTCAAAAACATAGTAGCTACAAAAGAGGCTTCGGGAAATTTTTCCCAATTCAGCGAAATCTTAAGAGATAAACCAAAAGATTTTCTTTTAATCTCTGGAGATGATCCTGTTACACTTCCTATGATGGCCATGGGAGCAGCAGGAATAATTTCTGTTGTAGGCAATGCCTATCCGACAAAAGTTTCTGCATTGGCACATTTATGTAGTGAGGGTAATTTTGAAGAGGCGAGAGCTATTCATTTGGAATTATTAAGCATGATAGACCTTTGTTTTATTGAAGGAAATCCTGCAGGAGTGAAATATATTCTCGAGAAAAAAGGAATTGGAAAGGACAATGTAAGGTTACCGTTGGTACCGGTCAGTTCGAAAACGAAAGAAGCAATAGATGCAGAGATGCAGCTACTAGGATAAAAAAAATAATAGGTTGGCCATGTAGTTTGGCCAACCTTTCTTATTTTTAGGTATTCTTATTGTATCTATAGAAAAACTGAATTAACAAAATAATGGAAACAACTACCCAACAACCCAGCAAAAGGGGTTCAGGCTTTAAAAAGTTCATCAGCTGGTTTCTGCTCATTATCTTCTTGGCCTTCGCAGTATTTGTTTATTTCAAGTACTACTTTGTTTTTGGCGAGGGAGTTAAATCGGGAACTTTAAATTATGCAGTAAAAAAAGGAAATGTCTTTAAGACCTATGAAGGAAAATTGATTCAAGAAGGTATCCGCAGTCAAAATACGGGGACTGGAATTTCAAGCAATGAATTTGAATTTTCTATCGAGAGCGATTCTGTATTTAAAGTATTGGAGTTAAATAGTGGTAAGGCTTTTGATCTTCATTATAAAGAGTACCATGGTGTGCTACCTTGGCGTGGAAACACGCGTTATGTAGTGGATAAAATAATCCAAATGCATGATGCTAAGAACAACACTTTTTAAAAAACTGGTATTGAAATAACAAAATATTTGGGACCTCAAATCATTGTATGTGAATAGGCTAACAAGATTTGAGGTCTTCTTTTTTCTAAAAAAATTGCAAAATTAATTTCCGTAGCCTATATTTGCGGAGTACTTCGATAGTGGTACACTAATCATTACCTCTCTAAAAAAGATGGTCTTGATTTATAAAGAAGTGGCGAGAGACTGGCTCAATGACCCACTGGCAACCTTCAATAAGTATTGAAAAGGTGCCAATTCCTGTCCGAAGCAATAAAGCTCAGGAGCATATAAATAAAATAGACTATGACTTCAGAATTTTCAAAATCAGAATTATTGTATCTTGTCGGAAAACCGACAACAGATTCTTCTATTAAGATTAAATCCATCAACTGTATTTGTATTTCTCGAATGCGATAGTCGTCCTATGGCAGAATTATTCTTATTGAATAGAATTGTCCATACCAATTGACGACCAAATCATAGAACTCAAAGGATTTAATAATTTCATTTTACTAACATGATTAAAAAAATATAAAAATGGCAGATAATAAAAACCTAAAATTTGAAACTTTACAAGTACATGCAGGGCAAGAAGTAGATCCTACTACTGGTTCCAGAGCATTGCCTATATATCAAACTTCTTCTTATGTATTCGAAAACGCAGAACATGGAGCCAACCTTTTTGCATTGAAACAATTCGGTAATATCTATACTAGGATCATGAATCCTACTACTGATGTTTTCGAAAAACGTATAGCAGCATTAGAAGGCGGCGTAGCAGCAGTTGCTGTAGCTTCAGGTCAAGCAGCACAATTTATCGCTTTGACAAACATCCTGGAAGCAGGTGAGAATTTTGTTTCTGGTTCCAACCTTTATGGTGGTACTTATAATCAATTCAAAGTTTCCTTTAAAAGATTGGGTATCGAAGCAAGATTTGCTGAAGATACTGATGCAGATAAGATCGAAGCTTTGATCGATGACAAAACAAAAGCCATCTATGTAGAAACTATCGGCAATCCAAGCTATAATATTCCAGATTTCGAACGCATAGCTTCAGTAGCTAAGAAGCATGACCTTCCATTGATCGTTGACAATACCTTCGGTGCTGGCGGTTATTTGTTCAAGCCTTTAGAGCATGGCGCAAATGTGGTTGTAGAATCAGCAACTAAATGGATTGGCGGCCATGGAACAAGTATTGGTGGCGTAATCATTGATGGCGGTAATTATAATTGGGGCAATGGAAAATTCAAGCAATTTTCGGAACCATCGGAAGGATACCATGGTTTGGTGTTTTCAGATGTATTTGGCGAAGGTGGCCCATTTGGCAACATTCAATTTGCTATCCGTGCAAGAGTTGAAGGATTAAGAGATTTTGGCCCTGCCCTATCCCCTTTCAATTCTTTCTTGTTAGTTCAAGGATTAGAAACATTATCATTACGTGTGCAACGTCACGTTGACAACACGCTAGAGATAGCTCAATGGTTAGATGCGCATCCACAAGTAGAGCATGTAAGCTATCCAGGTTTAAAAAACCACCCATACCATCAAAACGCACAGAAATATCTGAAAAATGGATATGGAGCGGTGCTTTCATTTACCATTAAAGGTGGCGTGGAAAAAGCCAATGAATTTATTGATGCATTAGAATTGATCAGCCATTTGGCAAATGTTGGAGATGCTAAGTCATTGATTATCCATCCAGCAGCAACTACTCACCAACAGTTGAGCGCTGAAGATCAGAAAAAAGCAGGTGTAGCACCAGGTCAATTAAGGCTCTCGGTAGGTATTGAACACATTGAAGATATAAAAGCGGATTTAGCACAAGCATTTGACAAAATCAAATAAGGTGGGGGCCTTATTTGATTTTAATGGAGGAAGATAATTTATTAGAATGAGTTTAAGAACTTTCGGATATAACCAAGATTTCGAATTAGAAAGCGGAAAAAAACTGGCGAATCTTCAAATTGCGTTTCATACTTATGGAACCCTGAATGAAGACAAATCCAATGTGATATGGGTTTGCCATGCTTTGACTGCTAATTCGGATGTGTTTGATTGGTGGCCTGGATTATTTGGTGAAAACGAATTATTCAATGATAAAGACTATTATATAGTTTGTGCAAATGTTTTGGGATCGCATTATGGGACTACGAATCCCCTATCGACAAACCCAGAGACTAATTTGCCTTATTATTCGGATTTTCCTCAATTTACAATTCGTGATATCGTGCATGCTCATCAACTTTTAGCGAATCACCTAGGAATCAACGAGATCAATACCTTAATAGGAGGCTCCTTAGGAGGACAGCAAGCATTGGAATGGACAGTTTCAAAAACAATCAAAATCCATAACCTAATTGCAATTGGCACAAATGCTTTCTTTTCGCCATGGGGTATTGCTTTTAATGAGAGCCAAAGGCTTGCAATTGAAGCTGACTCGTCATTCTTTGAGAAAAAACCTGATGCAGGACTCAAAGGATTAAAAGCCGCCAGAAGTATGGCCCTACTCTCTTATAGGACCTATAATGCGTATGGTACTACCCAAGTAGAATCTGACCATGATAAAACGGATGCATATAAAGCATCGTCTTATCAATCATACCAAGGAGATAAGCTTGTCAATAGGTTCAATGCATTTTCTTATTGGTATCTCACCAAAGCAATGGATAGCCATCACTTAGGTCGCGGAAGAGGTCAGGTCGAACAAGTCCTTAACAGCATTGAAGGTGTAAATACGCTTATCATTGGAATTCCTTCGGATGTGCTGTTTCCACCGTCGGAACAAGAATTTATCGCCAAAAACATCCCTAATGCCGAATATTATGAATTACATTCATTCTTTGGCCATGACGGATTTTTAATCGAAACAAAAACACTGACTCAAGTAATCGGTAATTTCCTTGAGAAAAATAATACAAAAGCAGAAAATCAACTTAATTTAATTTAATAATAATGAGTAAGAAACTTACCATCGGGATGTTCGGATTTGGTGTGGTGGGACAAGGTTTATACGATATCATAAAAACTAAAAACCTAAACTTAGAAATAAAGAAATTTGTAATCAAAAATGCAGACAAAAAAAGAACATTGCCTGCGGAATTATTTACTACTGATGCAAATGCTATCTTGGATGATCCAGAAATCAATACGGTAGTTGAATTAATTG
Organism: Sphingobacterium sp. 1.A.5; assembly: GCF_002734235.1. Lineage (NCBI taxonomy): Bacteria > Pseudomonadati > Bacteroidota > Sphingobacteriia > Sphingobacteriales > Sphingobacteriaceae > Sphingobacterium > Sphingobacterium sp. 1.A.5. Next base: position 187,073 of record NZ_PEBA01000064.1, on the reverse strand, counting down.
ATGATGCTGATGCTGCTTTTGAAATCACTAAAAGAGCGCTGACAACTGGCAAAAATGTTGTTTCAGCAAATAAAAAAATGATCGCAACCCATTTGGAAGAATTGACAGAAATACAAAACCAACATGGCACCTCTCTTTTATATGAAGGAGCAGTTTGTGGTAGTATTCCTATCATCAGAAACTTAGAAGAGTATTACGATAATGAATTATTACATTCAGTAAGTGGGATCTTTAACGGTTCTTCAAATTACATTCTTTCCAAGATATTTAATGAGAACCAAAGTTATGACTCAGCTTTGAAAAAAGCACAGGAATTAGGTTTTGCAGAAACTGATCCTACTCTCGATGTAGGTGGTTATGATCCAAAATTTAAATTAGCCATCGTAGCCTCTCATGCCTATGGTATTTATATCAATCCCGATGAAATCCTAAACTTAGGAATTGATACTTTGGGTGATGCAGATATAAGATATGCTAGAGAGAAAAATTATAAAATCAAGTTAATTCCATTAGCTAAAGAAATCGCAAATAACCAAGTAGTATTATATGTCCTCCCAAAATTCATTTCAAAAGATAACATATTACAGAATGTCGAGAATGAATACAATGGCGTATTAGTAAAAGCTGCATTTGCTGACGAACAGTTTTTCTATGGGAAAGGTGCTGGTGGCCATCCAACGGGATCAGCCGTGCTTTCTGATATTGCAGCTTTAAGGTATGACTATAAATATGAGTACAAAAAACACTTGGAAGCACAGCAAGTTACCTATTCAACGGATTATACTTTAAAAGTTTATTTAAGATATGAAGATGAAGATGTATTGGAAAATATTGAATTCGAAAATATTTCAGAAAGATTTTATAGTAATGACCATAAGTATGTAATCGGCACGATTAATCTTCAAGAAATTATTGCCAAAAGGGGAATCATTCATCAACAAGGGAACTTCCTTGCTGAGATTCTATAATTATAATTAAATTATTTGTGTATAAAAGTGTTAATCTGAGTTTAGATTAGCACTTTTTTTTTCAAATAAGATTTTCAATTTCCTATTTAGAACCACTAATGGTAACATTTGTATTACAAAATGAAGGATTGGCATTTAATAGGTTAAATAATTGTTAATACATTTGCTTTGTCATGGTTTTTGCTTTATATTATTCAGACATTAATAAATAAACTTAAAAATCTAATTAATCATGAGAAAGTGGAATGTGTTAGTATTACTAAATGCAGTATCTATTGGCTTGTTCGCAGAGGACAGGACCAACGCTAGCACTGGTGAGGGATCTGCATTACCGTATATTATTATCGGAATAATTGTTTTGACTGTTGCTTTTTATATGTTATATAGCCGTCAAAAAAGAAAGTTTAACGATTAATTACGAAAAAATACTTAACAAAAGAAAAGGCCTGATTGAATCAGGCCTTTATTATTTAATCTCTTTTGAGTCCAAACTTTTCAATTTTACTGTACAGGTGGCTTCGTTGTATATCGAGGTCATCGGCTGTCTTTGAAACGTTCCAATTATTTCTTTCTAATTTGTATTTGATAAATTCACATTCAGAAAAGTCCTTAAAGTCTTGGAATGAAGTGAATTGTTCCATATCAAATCCATTTCCATTATTTGCAGTACCATTATTAGCTACAGGAGCAGGTCCACCTGGATTTGCAAATTTAAGAACATCATCTTCAGTAATCTTTTTATCGCAAAGAATGATCAAACGTTCAATCATGTTTCTCAGCTCACGGATATTACCGGTCCAAGGCAATGATTGAAGAGCTTTCATAGCGTCTGGCGTAAATGCTTTTACAGGCATACTATATTCAGCACAGATCTCTTCACAGAAAGCGTTTGCTAAGGTAGGAATATCATCCTTTCTATCAGCCAAAGAAGGCACGTGGATCAATATCACACTCAATCGGTGGTACAAGTCCATACGGAAGTTACCTTCTTCAATTTCTTTCAAAAGGTCTTTATTGGTAGCGGCAATAACACGAACGTTTACGTCGATTTCCTTTTCCCCACCTACTCTAGTAATTTTATTTTCCTGTAGAGCTCTCAATACCTTTGCTTGAGCAGAAAGGCTCATATCACCGATTTCATCTAAGAAAAGGGTACCGTTGTTGGCTTGCTCGAATTTTCCGATGCGTTGCTTGACAGCAGAAGTAAAGGATCCTTTTTCGTGACCGAACAATTCTGATTCTATTAATTCAGATGGAATTGCAGCACAGTTCACTTCAACTAAAGTAGAACTTGAACGTCCTGATTTCTCATGCAACCATCTTGCAACGAGTTCCTTACCAGCACCATTCGCACCAGTGATCAAAACTCTCGCTTCCGTTGGAGCAACCTTCTCAATAGTATCTTTAATCAAGTTGATTCCTGAAGAATCACCCAATATTTCTTTTGTTTTTGAGATTTTGCGTTTTAAGACCTTTGTTTCTTTTACTAAAGATCCGCGTTCTAGGGCATTTCTAACTGTAATTAATAACCTATTCAGGTCCAAAGGTTTTTCAAGGAAGTCAAAAGCACCTTTGCGAGCAGCTTCGACAGCTGTTTCTATGGTGCCATGTCCAGATATCATGATGAATGGAATATCTGAAAATTCTTTTGCAGCGGTCAGTACTTCCATACCGTCCATTTTATTCATCTTGATATCACACAATACCAAGTCGATTTTTTCTTTCTGTAGAATCTTCAAGCCATCCTCGCCGTTGTCAACATCTAGAACTTTATAATCTTCATATTCTAAGATGTCTCTTAAAGAGCTACGGATCGGGCGCTCATCATCTATAATTAAAATTGTTGTCATATTTAACACACTTGTTTTATAGGCAATAGAAAATGTTCACAATAATAAGAAGCAAACCTTATAAGCCGGGTTCTGTATTCTAAAATAAGAATTTCTATCATTTATCTAGATTTGCATTCACATGCAAACTCAATCAACCTACCCATTGCAATTGCCCGAAGGCAGAAAGCGGGCAGCTTTCTAGTCTTGCAACCTATTTGGTCTTTCAACATACGAGGTTTACCGAAATGTATGTCACCATACAAGCCCGTGAGCTCTTACCTCACGTTTTCACCCTTACCCCGAAAGGCGGTATATTCTCTGTGGCACTTGCTGTCTGACTCTAAAATCAGCCTTCCCGTTAGGAAGCGTATCGCCCTGTGTTGCCCGGACTTTCCTCTCCATATAAAATGCAGCGATAGAACCAGTTTGCTTCAATGTGCAAAACTACGAAAAATTCAATTGATATCGACTATGAATAAACCTTCACAATAACGAAAGTATTATGAAAATTTATTATAATATTTTCTTTAAAACCTGTAGCATTATGAAAAATAATACCGTTATATGATAAAATCAATATAAAAGGATTATTGAATTAACTCATTATTAAAAATTTTAAAAACAAAATCAATGAAAACAACTACATTTTTAAGAACAGCACTTGCTATCTCAGCAGTTGCTCTAGTATTTACATCATGCAAAAAGGACGACAAAACAGATCCTAAACCTAAACCAGTTGAAATTACCTATGTAATTAAAAATAATCCAGAAGTAAAAGATTTAAAATTCACTTCTTTGACGGTATCTGGTCATAAAGGTCAAGATTCAACAATCTCTAAAGACTTAAAATTCCCAATGACCATTAAAGTAAAAAGATCAAAACCAGCTAAAAAGTCTACAGTAGCTATCAAAGCTAAAGTTGACAAAGTTTCCAAACTTGAATTTGAAATTTTAATGGACGGAAAATCTGTGAAAAAAGGAGGAGCTGATATCAAAGACATCAAAACAGAAGGAAAACTAGAACATACATTTTAACCGATAGAAAAAGAGAAAATTACTTCTTATCCAAATATAATTACCAGGCTGTATCTTATCAATACAGCCAATTTTATTTGGTATGACAGCCTACAAGTCTTGAGCGATTGCATAGCCGGCAGCCCATGCCCATTGAAAGTTATAACCACCCAGCCACCCAGTAATATCTACTGCTTCGCCTCCAAAATAAAGACCATTAACTTTCTTGCTTTCTAATGTTCTTGGATTCAACTCATCAGTAGATATTCCACCGCGCATGACTTCAGCTTTATCATAACCTTTATCTCCAGCAGGCTTAACCTTAAAATTATGAACAAAATCAACAATCAATTTAGCATCTGATTTGCTCAAGGAAGCAATCTTTAATTGAATCGGCAAAAACTTGCCCAAAGCATCCACAAACTTCTTCGTGAAATAATCATTTAAAAGTTGTCCAACAGTCCGTTTACCCCCTTGATTTCTTTCATCCTTAATGAGGGTTTCAAGTTTGAACTTCGGAAGTAAGTCAATCGAAAATTCCTCACCCGGTTTCCAATATGATGATATCTGTAGGATAGCGGGGCCGCTCAACCCCCAATGCGTGAATAGAATATTCTCCTCAAAAGAAATCCTTTGGTTTGACACTTTTGAAAAAACAGAATTCCCAGCCAATGAAGCATACCAATCAGCATCTTTTCCAGTAATCGTTAATGGAACGAGTGCCGGAGCAGTGCTAACTATATCTAATCCAAATTTCCGAGCTGTTTTAAGCGCGAAATCTGATGCTCCTAATTTACTGACAGGAAGACCTCCGGTAGCAACGACTACTTTGGGCGTTTGAATTGTTGAACTCCGCCCATCTGATGTATAAGAGACTTCAAATCCGGTATCCTTTTTTTCGATATTGGTCACCAAAGTATTCAACCAAATATCCTGTTTGGTATCAAACATTAATTTGGTAAATACTGCAACAATATCTTTGGCTTTATTTGTTGTAGGAAACAATTGTCCCAAGGTTTTTTCTTGACCTTTTATATCGCCGAACTGTTCAAAAAAGTTAATCGTATCATCTACGGACCAACTTGAAAATACTGCGTTCAGGAATTTTGGATTCTCTGAAACAAAGTTTTCAACGCTTGTATTTAGGTTGGTATAATTGCAACGTCCTCCACCGGAAATCAATATTTTTGCTCCCGGCTTATCATTGCCTTCTATTAATAAAGTGCGTTTACCCAAAAGGCCAGCCTGAACCGAACACATCAGCCCACATGCTCCAGCACCAATGATTACCGCATCATATTCTTTCATTAAGATATAAGTTCTCCTTCTAAGGAAATCGTCCTCTGCTCTGCCCAGGATTGCTCTGCCAGTTCCAATATGCGGATTACATCACGTGCCTGCTCTGGTTTTATATATAGATCTTCAGAACCCTGAATTGCAGAAACTATGTTTTTATAGAAATCTTGACCTGTCCCCCACTCACTTTCAATTCTTTCTTCGACATCATTGCCATTTTCCAAAACAGCTATAGTACCTTGATAGGCAGGATCTTCCTTTCCCCAATCTAAATGTTGTGAAGGTTGAACACCATCTCTCAAAAGTGCTTCCTGAGGATCAACCCCCCATTTAACAAAACATCCATTCATTCCATAAACAGCATATCTCGCAGTTGAAATTTTTGCCAACATCTGACCTTTTAAAGAAACTTTAAGACCAGGATAAGAAAGGATGAACTCAAAATCATCTATCGTTTTAGCTCCATCACGCTGAATTCTTAAATCAGCAAAAACAGCAATCGGTTTTCCAAAAACTAACAATGCCTGATCAATTAAATGAGCACCCAAGTCATAATGGATTCCAGACCCTGGCAAGTTTTCTTCTCTCCATGCCCCAGCTCTCAAAAAGTTTCGAAAGCGGTCATATCTAGCTTCATAATTGACCACACGCCCCAATCTTCCGGATTCGATCACCTTTTTGACAGTCTTGAAATCAGAATGAAATCTTGCATTGTGATGAACTGAAAGCACTAAATTTTTCTCTTTGGCCAAGGCTATTAATTCATCAGCCTCAGCGCTATAGTTGGTAAAAGGTTTTTCCACGACTACATGCTTGCCTGCTTCCAACGCCGCTTTTGCAAAACTGAAATGTACATCATTTGAAGTTGCAATCGCAACGATATCCACTTCAGGATCATTAATGATATCATCCGCAGACATCACCCCTATTGCATCAGGATATCGCTCTGCCAACATTTGCTGTTGCTCAGGTTTCCTAGCCGTAACTTTATACAATTCCAAATCTGGATTTTCAGCAATAAAAGGAGCATGAAAGACATGTCCCCCAATAGAAAATCCTATCAAACCAACTTTTAGTTTCTTCATTTTTACATCCTTTCAGGAACTTGGATTCCTAATAAATTCATACTTTCAGAAATAATTCGTGCTGCTGAAGCCGATAATTGCAAACGGAATCCTTTTACATTTTCGTCTTCTGCTTTTAGAATAGTCTCCTCATGATAAAATTTATTGTATAGCTTGGCAATATCATAAGCATAATTAGCCAACTGAGCGGGACTAAATTCCTTTGCTGAAGCTTCAATAATAGCTGGATAATTAGCAAGTGCTTGAATTAAATCTCTTTCAAATGTAGAAAGGGTTGAAGGAACTTTTATTTGTCCTGGAACATAATCAGCTTTTCTCAATACTGATTTGATACGTGCATGAGTATATTGTACAAATGGACCTGTATGACCTTGAAAATCTACAGATTCATTAGGATCAAATAATAATCGTTTTTTAGGATCCACCTTCAATAAGAAGTATTTTAAAGCCCCCATACCAATAGTTTGGTAAAGATTTACTTTCTCTTCTTCATTAAAACCTTCGGTTTTTCCAAGTTCTTCTGTTCTTTCTTTGGCCGTATCAATCATTTCAGCCATTAAATCATCGGCATCAACAACGGTACCTTCTCTGGATTTCATTTTCCCTGAAGGCAAGTCAACCATACCATAAGATAAGTGATATAAACCATCAGCCCACTCTTTGCCTAGTTTTTTGAGAATTGCAAATAATACCTTGAAATGGTAGTCCTGCTCGTTACCAACAACATAAATAGACTCATTCATCTTGAATTCATCATATTTAAGCTGTGCTGTACCTAAATCTTGAGTGATATACACTGAGGTACCATCTCCTCTCAACACTAGTTTTTCATCCAATCCTTCATCTGTCAGGTCTATCCACACAGAATTATCATCTTTTTTGAAAAACACTCCTTTTTCAAGACCTTCTTTAATGATATCTTTACCTAATAAATAGGTTTCTGATTCATAATAGAACTTATCAAAATCGACGCCTAATTGCTTATAGGTTTTATCGAATCCTGCATAAACCCATCCGTTCATGGTTTTCCATAAATTCAAGACCTCTTCATCACCAGCTTCCCATTTTTGAAGCATAACTTGTGCTTCTTGAATCAAAGGAGCATTTTTCTTCGCCTCATCTTCTGATTGTCCTTCTGACTTCAAGGCTTCGATTTCCTTCTTGTACTCCTTGTCGAAAACAACATAATATTTACCAACCAAGTGATCTCCTTTTAAACCAGAAGATTCAGGTGTTTCACCATTTCCAAACTTCTCCCATGCAAGCATAGACTTACAGATATGAATCCCCCTGTCGTTCACCAAGTTTGCTTTGATGACATCATAACCATAGGCTTTCAATATTTCTGCTACAGAATAGCCTAACAGGTTATTACGTATATGCCCAAGATGCAAAGGTTTGTTTGTGTTTGGTGAAGAGTATTCTACCATTAACTTTTTTCCGTTCTGAGGAAATTTGCCGAACGAATCAGCAAGGATTGTTTGGTTGAGTAATTCAATCCAATAAGAATCCGAGAAACTAAGGTTAAGAAAACCTTTTATTACATTAAAGCCAGAGATCTCAGCAATCTGTTCTTGAAGAAAGGCACCAATTTCATGGCCGGTAACTTCTGGTGATTTTTTTGAAAAGCGTGTTATTGGAAATACAACCAAAGTGATTTGACCTTCAAACTCTTTTCTCGTTTCTTGTAATGCAAGTTGTGAAGCCGGGATAGCAGCACTATATAAAGTACTAACTGCTTCAACTGTTTTCTCAATAAGCAGTTCTTGAATTGATTTTGCCATGTAAATATTTCGTAATATTCTTAACTTTCTGATAATGAATTTAAAAAATAACGCTTAAGTTATTCATGTATTCATTACGAAAGCATATCTTTGCCAAAAATAATAAAAAATGCAGAGCTATCAGGAATTTCTTGACTTAAGTGTTGGTTTTCCACAAGACGGATTCGATATCATCGATGATGAATTGTACTTCCACGATTTGAATTTGATGGAAATGATAGAAACGTATGGTACACCCCTACGTTTTACGTATCTACCAATAATCAGTAAAAAAATCCAACAGGCGAAGATTTTATTTCAAACAGCCATGTTGAAATATAATTATCGTGGGTCTTATAAATACTGTTATTGTACTAAATCCTCGCATTTCAAACATATCGTAGAAGAAGCATTGAAGAATGACATCCACTTGGAAACGTCTTCAGCTTTTGATATGCCTATGATTGACGCTTTAGAGAGACAAGGTAAGGTAACGAAAGACATTACAGTGATCTGTAATGGATTCAAAACTTATCAATACAAACAATATATCGTCGATATGTTGCATGACGGGTTCCACAATATTATCCCAGTATTGGATAATAAAGAGGAATTTAACATGTATGATGATGAGGTGGAACTATCGGAACCATGTAACTTAGGTATCCGTATTGCTGCTGAGGAACAACCTGACTCCCAATTCTACACTTCTAGACTTGGAATCAGAATGGAAGATGTAATCGATTTTTATAACAGCAAAATCGTTGACAACCCTCACTTCAAAGTTAAACTTTTACACTTCTTTATTAATTCAGGTATTTCTGACACTCCTTATTATTGGAATGAATTGGAAAAATACGTGACCTTATATTGTAAGTTCAAGAAAATAAATCCTGATTTGGACACTTTGGATATTGGTGGTGGAATGCCATTCAAGGATTCATTGGTACATGATTTTGATTACGAATACATGGTTAACGAAATCGTAAACCGTATCAAACAAATCTGTGCACACCATGAAGTGGTTGAACCAGATATTATCACTGAATTTGGTAAATATACCGTTGCAGAAGCTTCAGGAATACTATATAAAGTATTAGGCAGAAAACAACAAAATGACCGTGAAAAATGGTTGATGTTGGACGGTTCATTTATTACAAACCTTCCAGATGTATGGGCATTGAACCAAAAATACATCCTACTTCCAATCAACAATTGGGATTCTGAATATGAACGGGTAAACTTAGGGGGAATAACTTGCGATGGTCAAGATTACTACAATCAAGAGGCCCACATGAACTCGGTTTTCATGCCTAAAACACGTAAGGTTCAGTACTTAGGTTTTTTCCATACTGGAGCTTATCAAGAGGTATTGAGCGGGTACGGAGGTATTCACCACTGTTTGCTTCCTTCTCCGAAACATGTATTGATTCGTAGGAATAGAGACGAAACTTTTAACTATGAAGTTTTTGGTGAAGAACAAAACTCAAAACAAGTAATGAAACTTTTAGGATATCAATAATATCTCCTTAAAAAAAATTAAAGCAGGTTAGAAAATTCTAACCTGCTTTTTTATTGGATACTACTCTTACAATTATACTATTTTACCATGGAAATAATTTCTTCACGCATTTCTTTGGGCAGCATCATAAATACTTCCATTTTGATTTTTGGCAAATAAGGATCATCTTTCTCCTGATAATCTATTTTGAACAAACTTTCATACCCTCCAATTAACCATTTTCCATCATTCAATAAATAATCTGGATAGCGATTGTTAAGTCGCGAAACGATGGATTTAAGTAATTCATTATTGATGTTATTCATACACTATTTATTGGCACTGTTTATAGGGCAAATATAAACCAACAAATATTAACTAATTATTAATTTTTACCTATAATGATATATTTACTATATTTATTTAACTATTAATATCTTTTTAATAACTAATATTTTCAATTTTCTTACAATGAGATTACAGAGAATAGTGTAAATTGCACCTCACTAACATGAAAAAATTTATAAAGGTATTTATGTATATAATTCTTGCCTTGATTATCATAGTCGGCTTGGCAGTATTTCTACTTTATCGATCAGACCAGATGGGAGCACTTGCCTCTGGAAATCGATTGCAGAAAATGGAACAAACAGCAACTTATAAAAATGGGGCGTTTGACAACCTTGTTCCTACTCCTGCAATGAAAGAAGGTGTAAGCTTTACTTCAGTATTATTCCAATTTTTCTTTGGAAAAGACAAAAGAAATGTTCCTTCGTCTCCACTACCCGTAGAAATTACAGATCTCAAAAATATTCCAATTAACGAAAATGTATATGTATGGTTTGGTCATTCTTCATACTATATGCAACTGGACGGAAAAAGAATTTTAGTGGATCCAGTTTTTAATGACCATGCATCGCCAATCCCTGGGAGTGTAAAGGCTTTTAAGATGAGCCATAATTATACGGTAGAACAAATGCCTGAAATCGACATCTTGGTTCTTACCCATGACCATTGGGATCACCTTGATTATCCGACGATCAAAAAATTGAAAGATCGTGTCAAAGATGTTGTCACGGGGATAGGTGTTGGAGCGCATCTAGAGAAATGGGGATATTCACCTGAACATGTGCATGAATTATATTGGGGCGAAAGCCTGGACTTGGATAGTTTGAAATTTACGGCAACTCCGGCTAGACATTTTTCGGGTAGATGGTTGAAGAGAAACACGAGCCTGTGGTCATCATTTGTCGTACAGGCAGATTCTTTAAAACTGTTTGTTGGTGGAGACTCCGGTTATGGTGCACATTTTAAGGAAATAGGAGAAAAATATGGACCATTCGATTTAGCAATCCTCGAGAATGGCCAATACAATGAGAATTGGCAATACATCCATTTGATGCCTGAAGAAGCAATAACTGCTGCTACAGACCTTCAAACCAAAATGCTAATACCAGTTCATAACTCAAAATTCCCATTAGCAAATCATGCCTGGGATGAACCGATGATCAGGATTACTAAAGAAGCAAAAATCAAAAACTTCCCTATCTGGACCCCAAAAATGGGCCAGATCATCCAATTAGATTCCAATAATGAAACTAAATATTGGTGGGAAGGGATTGAATAATTAATTCTTCTTTAAAATCATTCCATGATCAAAGCGTAGGCTATCTATATTTCTGAATATTACCTTTTCGCCAGTATCTTCAATCTCGCCGAAGCCTTCAATCAAACCTTCAGGCACAATGCCAAAAACTGTTTCGCGGATTGAGTTCATTCCTTCGGACATAAAACTATATTCTCCAACTAATAAAGAGTCTTTTATAACTCCACGAAAAGTGCCTGCATTGCGATCTTTCTCCTTAAAACTATAATATAATGGACCAACCAATGAATCATTTTGGCTACTAATATCCAACGTTATAGTATCGCCATTCCCTACATAACTGTATTTACCTGCCAGTTCAGATGTTGTCCAGTCATTGCTATTTGAGGTCGTATTTTCAGATGTATTTTGGTTTGAATTAGATTGACAAGAGCTGAAACCTAATACAAAAAGGGAAACTGCTAATATGGATGATACTTTGTTCTTCATGATTTAATTTTGTTTTGTGTTATAACATTATAATATTACGTAAAGTTTCCGTAAAACTTAATAAATCTTCACAGGTGATCTAATCCCTGTAGATATAATATTGTAACTTTATTGTACTATGAATATCTTAAATAAAGCTTTCGAAACAAATTATAATACTGCTCCATTTTCTAAAATCAGCAACGAGGATTATATCCCAGCCTTTATAGAAGCAATTGATGATACCAAAAAAGAAATTGATGATATTGTCGGTAACGATCAAGCGGCTTCTTTTGAAAATACTATTGAAGCCCTATCTTTTTCCGGCCTACAATTAGACCGTATTTCCAATATATTTTTCAATCTTCATTCTGCTGAAACAAATGACGAAATAGAAAAAATGGCGGTTCAGATTGCTCCTATGTTGGCAGAGTTAAGTTCAGATATCACCCTTAATTATGATCTGTTCCTAAGGATCAAAGAAATCTATGATCAGAAGGATAACTTGACGTTATCTCCAGAGCAGGATACGTTGCTTACCAAATACTACAGGGATTTTGTTCGTAATGGAGCTTTGCTTGCAGACGACAAAAAGAAAGAACTCCGTGAAATTGATCAGGAAATGTCAGTTTTGAAATTGAATTTTGCAGAACATGTATTAGCAGAGACGAATGCATATCGTCTGCACATTACAGAAAAAGCAAATTTAGATGGGCTTCCTGAAAATGTGGTGGAGGCTGCACATGAACTAGCAAAAGAGGAAGGAAAAGAAGGCTGGATCTTCACCTTGGATTATCCAAGCTATATCCCTTTTATAACTTATGCCAGCAATCGTGAATTGAGAAAGGAACTAGCTATTGCTGCCGGTAAAAAAGGCTTCCAAAATAATGAAAATAACAATGAAGAAGTTGTTCTCAAAATGGCTAATCTTCGACACAAGCGAGCAAAATTACTAGGATATGATTCACATGCTCACTTTAAATTGGAAGAGCGAATGGCGCAAGATCCAAAGACTGTAAATTCGTTTTTGAATGACCTTCTATCAAAAGGAAAACCAGCGGCAATAAGAGAATTTGAAGAACTATCAAAGTATGCCAAAGAAAAAGATGGCATTGATCATTTAGAAAAATGGGACGCTAGTTATTATTCGGAAAAACTAAAGCAAGAAAAGTTTAACCTTGATGATGAAAAATTAAGACCCTATTTTAAACTGGAAAATGTATTAAATGGTGTCTTTGAAATTGCTCATAGGCTTTACGGTCTAAATTTTAAGGAAATCCATAACATCGACAAATATCATCCTGAAGTTCAGACATTTGAAGTAAGCAATGAATCTGGTGAACTTGTTGCGATCTTTTATGCAGATTTCTTTCCTAGGAAAGGAAAGAGAAACGGAGCTTGGATGACTTCATATAAATCACAGTATGAGAAAGATGGTCATAATGAAAGACCACACATTTCAATAGTTTGTAACTTCACTAGACCAACAGCTACAAAGCCATCCCTACTTACATTTAACGAGGTGACTACATTATTCCATGAGTTTGGTCACGCTCTGCATGGGATGGTGGCTGACACCGTATATCCTACCCTATCCGGAACATCAGTTTACTGGGATTTTGTGGAACTTCCAAGTCAGGTGATGGAAAACTGGTGCTATGAAGAAGATGCCTTGAAACTATTTGCAAAGCATTATGAAACTGGGGAAACAATTCCTATGGAATACATTGCCAAAATTAAAGAAAGTGCTTCATTCTTAGAAGGATTGGCAACCGTAAGGCAACTCAGCTTCGGGTTGTTGGACATGGGTTGGCATGGTCAGGACCCTAGCGCTATCAATAATGTGAAAGAATTTGAAAATGAACAGTTCAAAAGCACTCAGATATATCCTGATGTTAAGGAGAATGTGATGTCTACTTCATTTTCTCATATTTTTGATGGCGGATATTCATCGGGCTATTATTCATACAAGTGGGCCGAAGTTTTGGATGCCGATGCATTTGATTATTTCAAACAGGAAGGAATCTTCAGTAAGGAAGTTGCAAAGAAGTTCAAAGACAATATTTTATCCAAAGGTGGTACGGAGCACCCAATGAAATTGTACAAACAGTTCAGAGGTCATGAACCATCAGTGGATCCACTATTAAAACGTGCTGGATTGATTTAATTCATTAAAAAAAATAAAAAAAGGCTTAGATTAAATATCTAAGCCTTTTTGCATCTCTGCTTCAAATACGGAATCAATTTTCCAATTTGCTTTATCTTTTGAGGCATTTACCGCCAACTGATCACATCTTTCATTTAAGGGATGACCAGCATGTCCCTTTACCCATACTAATTTAACTTTATGCAATTTGTAGGCATTCATGAGTCGTAGCCAAAGATCTTTATTCTTTTTCCCTTGAAATCCTTTTTGCATCCAGCCATAAACCCATTTCTTGTCAATGGCATCAATTACATATTTAGAATCAGAAAATATCGTTACTTGCTGATTGATATTCTTTAGTGCTTCAAGGCCTATGATAACTGCCAAAAGTTCCATTCTATTATTGGTAGTTTTTCTAAATCCACCTGAGAATTCTTTTTCAATTAATTTTCCTTGAAATTCAGGATTAGATCCTTGATAAATGGCTCTTAATATGGTACCATATCCACCTGGCCCCGGATTTCCGCTTGATGCTCCGTCTGTATATAATTCAATCATTCCCGTAAAAATAAGGATTTATATGTCTTTCAATATGTATGAGAGCAGTTTTTAAGTAGGATCAGAGAATATTTTATATTTATCTCTCAGAAAATTAATGAGTCCAGAACTGACTATCACTATCGTAAGTCCTATTATACAACCCAGTCCTGTCGATAAAGCCCTATAGATTGGTGTATAATTCAATTGGGAATGATGCGGCTCAATCATGATGATCAAAAGTGCGACAATGGCTACCCTAGCCATATTCAAAATCTTAAAACCCCAACATAAAAAAATGGTGACAACAATCCCTACCATAACGGAATAAATTGATTTTGGCAATAACCAAACACATCCCATCGCAACTACTGAACCTACAAAATTGGATTTAAACCGTTCAATGGAAAGCCTTTTTGAATCCTGTTCCTCCGGTGATATAACTAAGATTATAGATAACAATGCCCAAAACAATTCGAATTCTTTATAACTGCGATACAATAAATACCCAATTACAAAACCAATAAGGCATCGAATAATATAAATTAATAAAGGCGAGGTTACGACACGTTTTATAAACCTCGTTGTTTTACTGCTGGGGTCCATTTCTGCAAAAGTACAGCTTATAATTTTATAATTGAAATTATGTTCCTTTCCTTAAAATTATATGACGAAAAAGCACAAAAAAAGCACAGCTGATCAGCTGTGCTTTCATATAATTTGTTTTTTTTAGTAACCTTCTCGTGAAAGTTCTTTTGCATTCTTTACCTTTTCATCCAACAACGCCAACTTCACAACTTCACGCATTTCTGTGACATAATGGAAATTCAGATCTTTTATATAATCTTCTTTTATCTCCAAAATATCCTTTTGGTTAGACTTACTTAAAATGATGTCCTTTATGTTTGCTCTTTTTGCGGCCAAGATTTTCTCTTTTATACCACCAACAGGAAGTACCTTTCCTCTCAGAGTAATCTCTCCAGTCATAGCAAGCTTATTTTTCACCTTTCTTTGTGTGAATAATGAAGCCAAAGCAGTCAACATCGTAATACCTGCAGAAGGACCATCTTTAGGAGTTGCACCAGCTGGCACATGGATATTTACATCCCACTGATCAAAAACTTTGAAATCAATACCAAACTCATCAGAATGCGAACGAAGGTAAGCCATAGCAATCGAAGCAGATTCTTTCATAACATCACCGAGATTACCCGTAAGACTTAATTTCCCTTTACCTGGACTCAAACTTGATTCGATAAATAAAATATCACCACCAACCGAAGTCCACGCAAGTCCAGTCACAACACCTGCGATGTCATTGTTTTCATAAAGATCCTTATCAAAGATTGGAGCGCCCAATATTTCTTCAATATCTGCGGCATCCAAACTAGGATTATAATCTGTATCCATCACAATTCGAGTAGCTATTCCGCGTACTACAGATCCAATTTTTTTCTCTAAACCACGAACCCCAGATTCTCTAGTATATTCATCGATGATTTTCTCAATCATCTTCGGTTTTAAGGAGATATCTTTTGCTTGAATACCGTGCATCTCTCTTTGCTTAGGTAGCAAATGCTTTTTGGCGATTTCAATTTTCTCCTCAATGGTATAACCATTAACTTCGATAATTTCCATACGATCCAACAATGCAGGTTGTACCCCATTCAAAGAGTTTGCTGTCGCAATAAACATGACTTTAGAAAGATCATACTCCATCTCTACATAATGATCATAGAAATGAGTATTTTGCTCAGGATCTAGTACTTCCAACAAAGCAGAAGATGGATCACCTTTGAAGTCAGAACCTATTTTATCGATTTCATCCAATACAAAAACAGGATTGGATGCTCCAGCTTTTTTCAAGGACTGAATGATACGGCCAGGCATCGCACCGATATATGTTTTACGGTGACCTCTTATTTCTGCTTCATCTCGAATACCACCCAATGCCATTCTTGTATATTTTCTACCTAAAGCTTTGGCAATTGATTTTCCCAATGATGTTTTACCAACCCCAGGAGGGCCAACCAAACAAAGGATTGGTGCCTTCATGTCATTCTTCAACTTTAAAACAGCAAGGTACTCAACAATACGTTTCTTAACTTTTTCTAGACCATAATGGTCTTTGTCAAGAACCTTATCTGCTCTTTTCAGGTCAAAGTTATCTTTGGTATATTCACCCCAAGGTAAATCCAGCAATAATTCTAAGTAGTTTAATTGTACAGAATAATCAGCAGCGGCAGGGTTTATTCTCGCCAATTTTTCCAATTCTTTTTGGAAATGTTTTCCTACCTCATCATTCCATTTTTTTGCCTTAGCACGTTTCTTCAGCTCTTCAATTTCAAGGTCTGGTGTACTACCTCCCAATTCCTCTTGAATCGTCTTCAATTGTTGACTCAGAAAATAATCACGTTGTTGTTTGTCTAAATCAACACGCACCTTATTTTGGATCTGGTTCTTCAGCTCCAACATTTGGATTTCTGTAGTCAGATGCTCCAATAATTGCTTAGCACGCTTTACGAAATCTTTAATCTCCAATAAATCTTGCTTTTGCTCTAATTCTAAAGAAAGATTTGAAGATATAAAGTTCACCAAGAATGTGGGGCTTTCAATATTTTTAATTGCAATTCCCGCTTCGCTAGGCAAATTTGGCGACAATTGTATGATTTGCAATGCCAATTCTTTAACAGAAGAGATCAATGCTTTAAATTCCTTGCTGTTTGTTTTTGGTTTATCCTCAGGAAATTTCTCAACTTTTGCAATAATATAAGGTTCAGACTGTACTAGTTCCTTTAGTTTTGCTCTTTGCTTTCCTTGAATGATAACTGTAGTGTTACCGTCAGGCATCTGAAGGATTTTAATAATGTGTGCTACAGTTCCAACCTTATTTAATTGATCAAAGGTCGGGTCTTCAACGGTCATATCTTTTTGGGATACCACAGCAATAGTGCGGTCGCCTTTGTATGCGTCCTTAACCAATTTTATAGACTTATCACGTCCAACAGTAATCGGTATTACAACACCAGGAAATAATACGGTATTTCTTAATGGAAGGATCGGTAACTGATCCGGAATCTCTGCATTCCTCATCTCATCCTCATCTTGCTGTGTCAGCAAGGGAAAGAATTCCGTTTCTTCGTTTATGATAGGTAATGTTTGATTAAAGTTGAATGAATCAAATTTGCTCATATAATGTTATCCAGGTTGCCGACATCTTGTCAGATTATCGACAATAATTTATTTTAAATCTTGTGTTCCGTTATAGTGCAAGGGGAGTGCCAAGTATAAATTTTGGTACATTTTATGCTAATATTGATTAATTGCTGTTAAATCGTCAGTAATCAGGCAATTCTTTGTCACCTAGGTGTACAGAAAATTGGTATGAAGTGAAGCATTTTGTGAAATGTGGAAATGTTTATAACTATTGATTGCTTGGTTAAACTATTTAACAGATTTTTACTCTATTAGTTGGAGTGTGATAAAAACAGAAAAACAACATAAAAATTCAGACATGAAATTAAATAACTTGAATACACAGATGAAGACGATTAAGATTGGGTTAGCTACTGTTGCTTTAGCATTAGCTACAATGGGTGCGCAAGCACAAGAAAAACAACAACACAGTGATCCTAACGTTCGCGCTGGTGAAAAAGCACTTTTAGATGGTGATTTCAAAACTGCGGCTACTCAATTCGAAAAAGCATTACCTAATGCGGGAAATGAACCTGAAGTAGTGTATTTATTAGGTTACTCTCAATTCCAAAATGGACAATACAAAAAAGCAATTGCAAACTTTACCAAAGTAATCTCTTTGGATCCTAAAAATGTTTCTGCATATTATTATAAAGCAAAAGCTAATAACAATATGGCCGTAAACAAAGAATTGAAATTGAGCAACCAAGAACGTGAAGCATTATTGAAATCAGCAACTGCTGACTATACAAAAGCAATCACAATCAACGCAAACGATGCTAAATTATATCAAAACCGTGCAATCGCTTTCCGTGACTTGGGAATCTTGACAGGTACAAAAGGCGCTGCTAACTACAACAAAGCAACTGCAACAGATGCTTACAACAAAGCTATTACTGATTATGAGAAAGTGTTAACTTATGATGCTTCTCGTAAAGACATTCAAACTGAAGTTAAAAAAGCTACAGTATACCGTGATAACCTTAAATAAGGTTGATTATCATCAAACAAAAAAGCTCGCAATTGCGAGCTTTTTTGTTTTTAATTATTTTAAGAGGTTTTAAAATGCATCATTATAGTTTGTTTAAAAACTCCAAATACGGAACTATGCTTTTTTCAACCCACTCTTTAGAACTGTTTAATTCAATACCGTAATATGCAAAGAATGGTTTATAATCTGCTTTTATATATTCAAAAGTCAACTCAAATGGGCGAAGCAGTTCTTCTAAAGAATATTTATATCTTTCTGTAGGCCCAAACTCATTTTCTTCTATTCCTACAGAAATTGCTAATGCAATTTTCTTGCCTTCTAACTGGTATCCACTCTTGCTTCCGTAAGCCCAGTTATAAGTCAAAACATTATCCAACCATTTTTTAAACAAAGGGGGACAATTAAACCAATAAAAAGGAAATTGGAAAACAATTTTTTCATATTGTTCTACCAATTTTTGCTCCGACTTGATATCTATATTTTCGTTTGGATATACTTGATGCAACAAATGAATGTAAAATTTATCAGGATATTTCTGCAATGATTCTACCCATTTTTTATTTATTACCGAATTATTAAAATCAGGGTGAATTACAACTATTAATGTTTTCATTGGAAGATTTATCTGAAATTTACCGTTCTCTAATTATTTCATTTACGCCTTTGGTTTATGTTTACAGATGTTGAACTATAAATTTATAATCATTAAATCATTTTCAGACCATCTGTTTTTTATATTCTGAAGGACTCAGACCAGTATTTTTTTTAAATTGAGTGCTCAAATGAGCAACACTACTATATTGTAGCTGTGAAGCAATTTCTGCCAAAGTAGCTTCATAACTTAGCAATTCTTTAATTTTTTCAATCTTCAAACTAATCAAATATTTCTCGATACTTTCGCCCTGTGTTTCAGAAAACACGTTGCTTAAATAAGAATATTCCAAATTGAATCTTTCAGATAGAAATGATGAGGTTTTTAAAGAATTTTCCTCTTTTGAATTCACCAATTCTTGCAATGCAATTTTAATTTCTTCGGCTAGTTTTTGCTTTCTCTCAATTAAGATTTCAAATCCAATGTCTTGAAGCTCACGGCCAAATTGTATTGTCTCTTCTTTTGACAATGAACGCTTCAAATCAACAGACCCTATGTTAACCTCATTATATGGCACACCCATCCTATCCAAGATCTGTTCAACTGCCATAACACAGCGTGGACATACCATATTTTTGATGTTAATCTGCATGAATTAAAGGTACGGATAATTTGTGAGTTAGAAATTGACCTATGATAACTGTTAAAGTCATCTTAGTTCAATTTTTCCAGATCCATAAATGCAGATGGTAAGTAATCGATTAAATCACCGGCGATTAAACTTATTTCACCAACCCATCCTTTAGCATAATCACCTGCTGCTCCATGGATAAATACACCCAATACCGCAGCGTCTAAAGCATCATAGCCTTGTCCCAATAGACTTGTAATTACACCTGTCAACACATCACCAGTCCCTCCTGTTGCCATCCCCGCATTACCTGTAGAATTGAAAAATATTTCACCATTAGGATTTATGACAGCCGTATTTGCTCCCTTGACCACTAAAACCACCTGATATTCCCTGGTAAAATCTTTTGCCTTATTTAATTTATCTAAATCATTTTCCCACTCTCCAATCAAACGACTCAATTCCTTGGGATGTGGTGTGAGAATTGAATTTTTTGGCAAGAACTTTAATAATTGTTCGTTTTCTGAAAGAATATTTAATGCATCAGCATCGAGCAGTAATTTGGTATTTTCGTCCAAACTTTGCAGCCAAATGCCAAAGCCACGAGAGGTTTCTTCATCCTTACCCATTCCTATTCCTACACCATAAGCTGAATAATCAAGACCTATGTTGAAATCCTTGATTTCTTCTTCGCCACTGTCCAACATGACCATGGCTTCAGGGAATCCAATCTGAAGAATATTATATCCACACCTAGGAATGTATGCCGTTATCAACCCACAGCCAGACCGAAGGGCAGCTTTTGAAGACATCAATACAGCACCCATTTTGCCCAAACTACCCCCAATTAACGCAATATGACCATACGTGCCTTTGTGTGAAAACCTAGAACGCGAACGAACAAGAATATCTAACATATCAGACTCCACGTATTTATATTCGGTTTGCTGCTCTAATATCGAATTCTCGTTTAATCCAATATCCAGAATCTCGAAATCACCAACAAAAACTGCGTTATCAGGCAGTAATAATGATAGCTTAGGACATTGAAAGGTATATACTTTGGTTGCTCTTACAATGTTATCTTCAAATTTACCGGTAGATTCCAACATCAAACCAGATGGCATATCAATAGATACTACTACACCTTGAAAATCATTCATTTGCGAGATAACAGATGTCCATTCCTCTCCTAATGCTGTATTCAATCCATAGCCGAATAGACAATCGATTAAAATTCCTTCCATCGGAAAATCAAGATCATCCTTTAACCCAAAGAATTTGATATCATCGAGCTTTTTTTGATTTAAAAGGTTGTCCGGGGAATATTGATCCGCATACAACAATCTTACTTCTACATCATAACCAGATTCACGCAATTGCCTCGCAATAGCCAATCCATCACCACCATTATTCCCTTTGCCACATACCACTACAATAGGCAGTTCTTTTATTAAATCTACAAAATCATTAAGGATGGCATAGGTTGCTATACTTGAAGCTCGCTCCATTAATTCCCAAGAATTTATTCCTTCTTTTTGAATCGTTTCCTGGTCCACTATTCTGAGCTGCTCTGCATTTAGGATCTTCATAACGGTATAAAATATTAAAGCTCCTAAATTTAGGAGCTCTTTGTTTATTTAACAACTGATATATTTAAATGTTTGTTAAAAACCTTTTAGAATTTTGATAGAATAATATCTTAATCATTACTCCTTTCGTAAGGCTTCTAGAGGCGATTTATTTATTACAGCTAAGCTGTTGATTAAACCTACTATGACAGTTAGACCTACAATTAAAAATATCAGAATTAAAATCATAAGAATTGATGGCACAAACACACTTTCAAAGACAAAAATCGCCAATAAATAACTGGCAACAAGAGCTATTACAACGCCTGTCAATGCAGAAAGCAAACCAAGGAAAAGATATTCACTGATTGTAATTAAATAAATCTGTTTTCTACTAGCTCCTAACGTCCTCAATAAAACATTTTCCCGAATCCTTTGGAATTTGCTGATTCGAACTGAAGAAATCAACACAATTATTCCTGTTAGAATGCTGAATGCACCCATGAATTGAATAATAAACCCAATTTTATCCAATATTTCTTGAAGCACTTTTAGAACTGCATTCATATCTATAACTGATACATTTGGAAAACTATTTACAATTTTTTGTTGAAATTTACTTGATTCAATTTCAGTGGGCACCTTGGTCATCATCAGATAAAATTGTGGAGCTTGGTCAATCGTACCTGAAGCAAATACCACCCTAAAGTTCGACTGAAACCTATTCCAATCTACTTGACGGATACTACTGACTTTTGCTGGAACAATTAATCCTTGGACATTGAATTCTAACCGGTCCCCCACTTTTACTTTTATGTTTTCAGCATAACCTTTATCCAATGAAACCGATGCTGTATCATTTTTCCCCACTTTTCCTACAAATTTTCCTGAGGTAAGGCTTTCGGATGAGGTCAATGAGTCTCGGTATGTTGCTCTAATCTCACCTCTAAATGCACGGGAATTAACTTCATTGGTACTATCAGCAACTACATCTTTGAGCGTGGTTCCATTTACACTTTGCAATTGCATCGTCACAATTGGGACAGATTCCAAAATTGGGTATCCTTCTGTATTTGCCAAACTCTTCAATTCATCGGCTTGCGATGGCTGAATATCAAACATCAACATGTTTGCTTGGCTCTGTTCCGATGAAATTCTAACGCGATTGATTAATAAATCCTGTACTAGGAACATGGTTGCTATTAATGCAGTTCCAAGGCCAATAGAAATCATCAAGATTACAGTTTGGTTGTTTGGACGGTATAGATTTGACAATCCCTGTCTCCATAAATATGGCCATTTCTTTGGAAAATATTTTTTAACCAAGAAAGTAAATCCCTTGGCAACAGCATACAGCAATAAAAAAGTAATACCTACTCCAACAACAAATATTAAGGTCTGTACCCAGTCATCCATTTGAAGCCTAGCAAAACCGGTAATAAATCCTATAATCAACAAATAAATCCACCAACTAGCCTTATCCTTGAATAGACTTTCTTCCTTGTCAGATACACGAATTGAGTTTAATGGCGAGATATTCCTGACTGCCATGAGGGGCAATAAAGCAAATAGAACAGCAATGACAACCCCCAAACCAATTCCTTCCAGAATTGCCAACCATGAAACTCCCGTAGAAAGACTCACTGGCAGCACATCTTGCATAACAATTGGGATGATATATTGAATTAATGAACCCAATATTGCCCCAATGATTCCACCTAACAAACCGATTCCTGCAAACTGAATCAAAAAAATGTAAAATGCTTGTTTAGCAGTGGTCCCCAAACATCTCAGCACCGCAACTGATATCAATTTTTCGCGAACATAAATCTGTACCGCACTTGAAACACCAATACATCCCAGCAATAAAGCTACAAAACCGACAAGCTCCATAAAACTAGCCATATCTTCGAACGAACGACCCGTATTTTCTTTGGTTGTTTGAATTGTTGATGCTCTTAACTGTAGTTCAGTAATTCTATCTTCAAGTTCTTTGATTTTTTTGTCTACTTGAAAATTCTTTGGAAGTTTAAAATAATAATGATATTCGATCCTACTTCCTGTTTGCTGCAGACCTGAATTTTCAAGTTGTTCAATTGGTACAAAAACAGAGGGCGCCATCGCACCTGCAATAGCAGCTTGACCAGGCTGTGAAAGTACATTCCCTAATATCAAATAACTATTGTTTCCCAACTGTACCGAATCTTGCACCTTAGCATTAAATTGAAGAAGGAGAGAATTTTCTACATATACACCCTTTTCTTTTCCAAATGCAGAGAAACTATTTTGGGGATTAGTTTCTACATTACCATAAAAAGGATATCCGCCTTCAATTGCTCTTACTTGTACTAAGCGCGACCCGTCAGCCTTGGGAAATCTGATCATTGACATGAACCGTTCCTCTTTGGCAAAATCATCACTCAATGCTTTCAATGAGTCTATGAATTTCATAGCTTCAGCATCAGGAAGTCTTCTGCTTTCGAGCTCAAGATCTGCCCCTATCAATTCAGCTGCTTGAGAATCTATATCCCTTTTTAAATTCATATTAAAGGAATTCATGGCAACCAAAGCTGCGATTCCCAAAATAATGGAGGATATAAATAGAAATAACCTAGACCTATTTTTTCGGCTATCTCGCCAGGCCATTAAAAATAACCATTTCCAATTCATTGGATCTTCCCTCCTTTAATTGGAATTATCTTTTGTGTCTTGGCAGCCAAATCTAAATCATGAGTGACAATTACCAATGTTGTACCTGACTCCTTATTTAATTGAAAGAGCATATCTTCAATGATCAAGCTGGTTTCTGCATCGAGGTTTCCAGTGGGTTCATCAGCAAACAAGATCTTTGGCTTGTTGGCGAAGGCTCTAGCCAATGAAACACGCTGTTGCTCCCCACCAGACAATTGCGATGGATAGTGGTCTGCCCTTGCAGCCAACCCAACTCGGTCCAGCAAATCCATGGCTTCCTTTTGTCCATTCTTCACCCCTCTCAGTTCCATTGGGACCAAAACATTTTCTATCGACGTTAAAGTGGGCAACAACTGAAAGTTTTGGAATACAAAACCAACATGTTCATTTCGGACTTCGGCTAACTTATCCTCACTCAAACCACTCAGTTTAATTCCATTCAAAATAATGTCACCTTCAGAACTTTGGTCGAGGCCAGCACATAAACCCAACAAGGTGGTCTTACCACTGCCAGATGGACCAACAATTGAAACCGTAGAACCCGTTTCAATCTCGAAATTAATATCATTTAATACAGGAATATTATTGTCTCCAATCTGATAGTTTTTGAAAACATGTTGTACTTGTAGAATCATAGTAGATGACATATCCAATAAATTTATATATTAATTTTAATTAAATTAGCTTTATGAATCACATGAAGTCACTAATAATGACAGCAATTGCTGTTTTTTTACTTGCATCTTGCAATAATTCGAATTCCACCCAAAATTCAGAGTCCAAAACAGATTCTACTAGTACAAAAGATACTCCCCTCACTAATGAAAAAAAGATCCTGTTTTTTGGAAATAGTTTGACCGCTGGTTTAGGATTAGCGGATCAATCAGAAGCATTCCCCGCATTAATTCAACAGAAAATCGATTCATTAGGCTTACCTTATACTTGTATCAATGCTGGACTTAGCGGAGAAACTTCAGCAGGCGGGAAAGATAGAATCGAATGGTTATTAAAAGATTCTATTGATGTTTTTGTGTTGGAACTCGGCGCGAATGATGGGCTCCGAGGTATTTCAACGGAATCTACCTTTCAGAATCTGAATGAAATTGTAAATAAAGTCAAGGCAGCATATCCAAACTGCAAACTTGTTTTGGCAGGAATGATGGTACCTCCAAGCATGGGAGATCAATATTTTAAGGATTTCTCAGCAATATTTCCCAAACTAGCAAAAGAACAAAATATGACTTTAGTCCCATTTTTATTGGATAAAGTGGCAGGCATTCAAAATCTAAATCAAGCAGATGGGGTCCACCCTACCAAAGAAGGGCAGCATATATTGGCAGAAAATGTATGGGAACACCTAAAAGCGGTGCTATAATCCAGAGATAAAAACGGATGACTTAGTAAATCAAATTTACCAGGTCATCCGTTGTGCAAATAGCTATATAATAAATAGCATAATCTGTTTGCTTATCATTTAAAATGATAAGCTTGTAACTAAAGAGAAATTATTTGACATATACTTGTTGATGCAATTGAGTTATATCAACATGTGGGAATTGCTTGTCAAAATCAATCATCACGTCTGTTGAATCCTGAACCCCATCGGCATTAGAATCCCAATCCATCGAAATATAATATTTTACAGGTGCTCCTTCAACAATCTCAGGTTTGATTTTAGACACATGGTCAACAGGAATTTCAAACTCCACACTGAATGGAATTTCATTGGTTTCAAATTCTACCTCATCTATAACTGTTGCTTCTACATCTGCAACATCTGCAGGAACAGCCAATAATTTTGCTTTCCCCTTGTTATTTTGAATGGTAGAATCCATCGCTCCTGTAAATTCTACAGTCAACAACTGTGGTCCTGCAACAGTCTCACCAGAACCCTTTAAACCGCAGCTTGAAATAGTCATAGCTAACAGGCCAATTAACAATAATGAATTTTTCATAACTTAAATTATTTTATAGTTAAATATAATACAAAATTGTAATTATAAATAACTGAATTTTAAGTTTAACAGAAATTAAATATGGAGGTGGATGTGAGATATGAGATTTGAGATGTGAGATTTGAGAAATGAGATGTGGGATGTGAGATAATCTCTCTTTATTGGTGGTCGGTGGAGACACCGACCACGGCGAGATGCCGTGGCAGGTGTCCCCACCTGCCACTGAAATTTTAGCCGAATTGACCAGTAATATAATTTGCTGTTACTTCGTTAATAGGGTTTCCGAATATTTGGCTTGTATAGCCTTCTTCTTTTACTTCTCCGAGATACATAAACACGGTTTTATCGGCTATTCGCTGTGCTTGTTGCATATTGTGCGTAACGATGACAATAGTATATTTTTCTTTAAGATGAGAAATAAGCTCTTCGATTTTTAGTGTACTTACAGGGTCGAGTGCTGAACAAGGCTCATCCATCAAGATGACTTCAGGACGCAGAGCTACTGCCCTTGCAATACATAAACGTTGTTGCTGTCCACCTGAAAGTCTCGTTGCCGGCATTTTAAGGTCATTCTTTACCTCTTCCCATAAAAAAGCCTCACGAAGAGCTTTTTCTATGATTGCCTTGTCATGTGGTAAGTTGTTAATCTTTAAACCGTAAGCAATATTTTCGTAAATACTTTTTGGAAATGGATTTGCTTTTTGAAATACCATTCCAATGCGCTTTCTGATTTCGGTTACTGGTACTGTTCTCGAATAAAGGTCTAAGTCTTCTAATTTTAGAGAACCTGTAATTTTTGCATCAGGCGATAGATCATGCATTCTATTGAAAGATCTCAATAATGTGCTCTTTCCGCATCCTGATGGACCTATCAATGCCGTGATTTCATTTTCAGCGAACTCCACATTTACATTTTTAAGAACATGCTTTGTTCCAAAACTGATATTTAAATTTTCTGCAGATAACTTAGTTTTCATTTTTTCTGTACTTATAACGAATATAAAATGCTGTCAAGTTCAATAAGAACACAACAACAATCAACACTAAAGCTGTTCCATAAGCGATCGGTCGAACCTCATCGATGGACTGATGCTGTGTTGAAAGCATATATAAATGGTATGGCAATGCCATAAATTCTTGATTCACAAATCCACTGGTCCCGTTAATATAAAAGGCAGCACCTGTGAATAATATCGGAGCAGTTTCACCTGCGGCACGTGACAATGTCAATACAACCCCAGTAAGTATGCCTGACATAGCCGATGGAATGACCACATCTTTTATGGTTTCAAATTTAGTAGCACCGACTGCCAAGGCAGCTTCCCTTGTACTATTTGGAATTCGCATCAACGCTTCTTCTGTTGTTGTAATAATGTAAGGTAATGACAAAAGCCCCAATGTTAATCCAGCAGCAATCAAGGATGTCCCAAATTGAAGAGCCTGTACAAACAGTGCCAACCCGAAAAGACCATATATAATGGAAGGAACACCTGAGAGGTTACGAATAGACGCACGAATAGTTCTAGTCAACCAATTGTCTTCTGCATATTCTTGTAAATAAATCGCACAAGCCACACCAAAAGGAATGGAAAACAAAGCAGTTATCAAGGTTAATAAAACTGTACCGATTATTGGAGTTAGAATCCCTCCCTTTGTCATGCCATCTGTTGGCACTTGACTTACAAATTCCCATGAAATTTGACTTGCTCCTTTAGAAACAATTTCCCAAATAACAACAACTAAGAAAAAACAAACCAAAGTTGTACTTATCAAAAGGGTGCCCCATTCGATGACACTCGATAATTTATTATTTCTAAGCTGCATGATATTTTCTGAAACGGTTAATAAAATATTCTCCCAACATATTTGCCGCCAAAGTCATTATAAAAAGAACGGTTGCAATGGCATACAAGGCAAAATAATGCGTAGTCTGATACGGCACCTCACCCATTTCGATAGCAATAGTCGCCGTCATGGTCTTCACGGAATCAAACATGCTAGTTGGCAATATTGATGCATTTCCTGTAGCCATCAGGACCGTCATGGTTTCACCAATAGCACGCCCCACTCCTAGCATCACCGCAGCTATAATTCCAGGTGCCGCAGCAGGAATAACTACCTTACATAAGGTTTGCCATTTGGTTGCACCGACTCCATAGCTCGCTTCTTTGTATGTTTTAGGAACAGCATGAATAGCATCTTCAGCAACGGTAATAATAGTTGGTAATGCCATAACAGCTAAAAGGATCGCTCCATTCAAAGCATTTAATCCATTTGAGAGATCTGCCAGACTTGCTATTCCTGGACTCACCACGACAATCCCTAAGAAACCAATGACCACTGAAGGTATTGCTGCCAGCATTTCAATAGTTGGCTTTAAAATATTTTTTAGCCTGGGGCTAGCATATTCAGCAATAAAAGCTGCCGTACCAATTCCTAATGGAATCGCAATAATCATGGCGCCGAATGTGACAATCGTAGTACTGATAATCAAAGGTAACATCCCATATTTTGGGATTTTTGCTGTAGGATTCCATTCCATTCCTGTTATAAAATCCAACGGCTTTACATTCATAAAGAATGAAAAGGAATTGTAGATCAGCATGGCAAGGATCCCTCCCAACAATGCCAGGACGAGAAAGCCTGTTGCTTTAAAGACGAATTTGAATAAAACGTCAAGAGATAGTCTAGCTTTATATTTCATTTTTTTGACTTTCTAAGATGTAATAGCCATGGTCTTCAATCAATAACCTTCCTGATGGACTTCTTTCAAAATTTATAAAAGGACGAACTTTATCCCAAGATTCTGCAAGAATAAATTGATACAATGGTCTCTGAAAAAAGTAAGTGCCATTATTTATTGCCGTTTGATCCAAAGGCGAAACAGCTATGGATTCTTTACTGTCTTTGATCTTTAAGATTTTGATTCCATGAGAAGCAGAAGGATCATGCCCCACATATCCTGCCCCAACATATCCAATCCCTGTTTTATCTGCTTTCACCCCCTCGATAATTTGCGCGTTTCCAGTCATTTCTTTAGCTGTATTTGTAAACTCAATTTTGAGTTTCTTCTTAACAAAAGAATGAGTTCCGGAACTGCTCTGACGACCATAAATATTAATTGGATAAGAAAGATCCGACACCTCAGACCAGTTTTTAATGGTGCCATCCATGATTTTTGCCAGAGATTCGACATCAATTGAATCTATTGGTAGATCTTTGTGGACAATAAATGCTGTAGCATCCTCGGCGAACACAACGGTCTTGATTTCAATGTTTTTATCTTTGAACTGTTGGACTTCCTCCGCCGATAGTGGACGGGAAGAATTTGCGATATCTGCTTGTCCATTCATCAGGGATGTAATTCCCAAACCTGAACCTCCTCCAGAAATGGCTATGCTAAATGTAGGATCGAGCATAGTAAACTTCTCAGCTAAATTAACGGCAAGATTAACTTCCGTATCTGAGCCCTTCATCTTAATTGAGTTGGCATTGTTACTACATGAATAGAAAAGTGCAGCTCCAATTAGAGGTATAATCGGAAATATGCGGTTAATACTTTTTCTCATCTCCACAAAATTGAAGATTAAGAATTAACAAATTGTTAAGTCAATATTAACGAATTAGCATACCTGACTTTTTGTGTAAAGTAATTGTAAGAAATTAATTAAGTAAATGTTAGGATATAATCTTTTCTGCCATTTATTTTTTAAATGGTTAAAAATCTACTACAAAATTAGCCCCAATTCCAAGGTTTGTTGAAGAAATACCAATTTCCATTTTTTTTATGAGATGCTTCTCAAATGATTTAGAAAAATTTTAATTTGCATTAAAACTAACCAATCCATGAGTCACGGAAAATTACGAGCTGAGAAAAATTGCCTCAATTGTGGGCACATTGTAGAAGAACACTATTGCCCACATTGTGGTCAAGAAAACACAGAAAATAGACAACCATTCCATTATTTATTTACTCATTTCTTTGAGGATTTTACGCACTATGATGGTCAATTCTGGAAGACAATTAAGTACTTACTCTTCTACCCAGGGAAATTGACCAAAATATATTTATCAGGAAAACGACAGCAATACGTACCTCCAGTAAAGCTTTATATTTTTATTTCGTTTGTAACATTTTTTATTGCCTCCTTTATCACCATTAATAATCATAGCGACCAGAAGGAGGTTTCAATCGACTCTTTGCAAAATGAAATATCTGAGCAAAAAGCTATTCAAAATCTATTTAACAACCCAAACTTAAGCAAAGAAGACTCCATTGATTTAAGAGAGGCAATGAGACTAATTCCTGGAGATAAGCAGATCCAAGATTCCCTCAATGATGATAACTCATATTTGTCGGAAAATACAGCAAGTATCTCGAAAGTCAAATCCTTAGCTGATTATGACTCTATAACAACAGCCAAAAATTCCACACTCAGAAAAATATTAAGGCCATTTGCAAAGAAATATTACGAACTGAAAGAAAATAAAACTCCTGTTGAAGAAATTGTTCAGAGTTTCGTAACGGTTTTTATGCATACTTTCCCAAAAGCACTATTCTTCTATCTACCGGTATTCGCATTTATCCTATATATATTCCATAATAAAAAGAAATGGTGGTATTATGATCACGGGGTTTTTACGCTACATTATTTTTCATTCTTACTTTTTGTAACTGCATTTTTTCTGATTCTCAATCTCATCGAACCGTCATTGATCCATTACAATTGGTTTAAGACGCTGAGTACCTGGATATATGGTATAGGTTTTATTTATGTTGTGCTTTATTTTTTCATAGCCCATCATCGTTTCTATGCAACCAAAAAAAGAAGCAGCATACTCTTAGGTATGTTGATTTTTTTCTTTAATTCAATAGCATTTACTTTCTTATTATTGATATTAGCTTCCATCAGTTTACTAATGATTCATTAAATAAAATAAAAAAGCGTCCCAAAAATCTGGGACGCTTCTATTAGAAATTAAAGGGTTTATGTTATTACCATCCAGGGTTTTGGCCTAAATAAGGGTTGTGTTTAAAATTTTAAATCCATTGCTTACCTAGGTTTATCATTTGAGATTGATATCAAATAATAAATGTTTATCGCTTCTGATATATGTCGAAACAATTTCATAGGACAATTTGGATTGACCAGCTTCAGCAGTTAAGATCTGTGTAGATTCAGGATAAAGAACGATTCTTTTTGTACCCTTTCCTTCTTTGATTTCCAATTCGAAATAGAGATCGCTATTGTTTATTATTTCATAATATTTTGTTGAGACTTTAGTTTTGGAGTTGGTTTTCTCATAGTAAGATGGCGAAACGGAAATTGAAGCATTCACTAGGTTGCGGACATTTTCTTCTTTTCCAAACAAGTAATTACTTGACCAAGCCACTGTTCTTCCAGCTTCTAAAGCCTCGCGAATACCGTTTGCAGAACGGTCTTTCGCCATCACAAGGGTCATTGTTCTGTGAACACCAGGTGCTTCAATATTATAGTCATGAGCAATTAGATTGTGAATATCCGTGTTTCCTATGATAGTCAAATTGCGGTCTAGAGCCCAGTCCAATGCTTTTTTGTGGAAGCCAAGACCGTTTACTACTTCAATTCCGTGAAGTTTTTTCTCTTGGTACATTTTTTCTACGAAATCGATCCATTCATAAGAGCCAGGGATAGCAGTTGCTTTCCATCCGGGGTGATTCCAAAAGATAAAAGCTTTTTGTGCATAAGCTTTATCGATTGCTTCTTGGTCCAAATTAGAATTA
This sequence comes from Sphingobacterium sp. 1.A.5, assembly GCF_002734235.1. NCBI lineage: Bacteria > Pseudomonadati > Bacteroidota > Sphingobacteriia > Sphingobacteriales > Sphingobacteriaceae > Sphingobacterium > Sphingobacterium sp. 1.A.5. Next base: position 155,467 of record NZ_PEBA01000064.1, on the reverse strand, counting down.
TTGTCTGCAACCAAAACATTGGCATCCTGAATAAACAAAGCGTTGAAATGACCTGGAGGCGTTTGACGGGTAACTTCTGTTCCTTTCACTAAAACTATATTATTCTCTCTTGCAAGTTCTACAGCTAAATCATGGGAACGATTATGGTCAACTTTAACATCTGCACTATGTGGATTATATTCCATATGTTCAGTATAAGATATGGCATCCAATCCCTCCCTCCAAGCTTCTTGAACACGAACATTTGGCCATACATGTCCATCTGTAAATACTGTATGCATATGAAAATCACATTTCAATACTTTAAAGCCATTTACATCGGGAATGTTTAGATTTTGACGTTTAACAGGATAAGCAAATTCGCTTAGGCGAATTATGCCATCATCGGTCTGTGCTTGTAGGGACATTGACATTAAAAACAATGAACCTAATAGGGTTAGTTTATTTTTCATGTAGTAACAGGTTAAGTTATGGTGACAAAATTAATTAAGGTTTATTAAAATAATATTAAGCCTTTATTTTAAATTAATTAATAAAAATAAAGATTTTTAAACTTTTATTATTCACAAAAATAAACCCTTGCATATATGAAAACCAAATTATTTTAGAATAAAAACTAGAAACAAAGCGCTAGTAATCAAATTTTTAACTGATAAAACACATTGATTCCAAAATTTTGACCTGTTAATAAATTCATTTAATTTTATTTACTAAAAGCAATTTTAAAAAGAAAACAATTAAAAAATTCTATACAAATTTTAAATCATTAGAAAAATTAAAACTCATTAAGAAATTTTTAAAGTTATGAAACAATTAATACTTAAACTCTTAAGTTGTTAAGTCATTATGAATTTAAGATTATGAAATTGTAAAGGTATGTTTCAAGGATAATTTTATTTAAGTAAGAAAAATGGATAAATCACAAAAGGATGGACATAAAAAAAGAGCGTGTAAACACGCCCTTCTTAATTTTTTATTTTTAATTATCGGATGAAATAGTGAAAATATCTATGGTTTTACTATTGTCCAACCTTCATTGCCTAAAATCACCAATTCACCGTTGCCACTTGGAGTATAGCCAATAAAATCAAACAGCTGATCTTTGTTATACCCTCTTTCTTCTAAAGAATTGAGACATTGTACAACTCGAACACCTTTTCCAATCAGCTCAAGAAGTTGTTCCTTATATTCATGATCTTTCCTCATTACTTCAGTTCCTCCCGAAAAGGTAACTAGCTCAACCTCCAATTTACCTGCTAATCGAGGATCTTTCAATAGATTGTTTATGTTCCTAAAGGCCTTTTTTACAATATCAGGATTATCTGTGTCCAATTGATAAACTGCTTTATACTTATCTTTCTGAGGGGCAGTCCCTGTGTATTGTTGATTTTTCGTTAGAAGGTCTTCTCTGCTTTGCGACAAGGCATCATCTGTATGTAATCCAGCAAGTAGTACCATAATTATTAAAAATTTCATTTTTATCTTTCGTTTTCTTTAGTCAAATCTATCAATCCTTGCTTTAGTTTTTCAGATTTAAAGTCCATCATTCCTACTTGTTTACCTACTATGTCACCATTTTTAGCGAGGATGACCGTCATCGGAATTGAATTTGTGTGAAGTTCTTCAGGCAAGTCCGAATCTACAGTATAGAGCGGGAGTGAATATTTATTTTTTGCCATAAATTTTGCTGCTTTATCAATATTCTGATCAACTTCAATAGCCATGAAAACGATATCTTTTTCAGACTGTAAATCTTCATGTAATTTTTGTAGCGAAGGCATTTCAGCAATACATGGAGGGCACCAGGTTGCCCAAAAGTTCATGATAACAACTTTCCCTCTTAAGTCACTGACAGAAACGGTTTCACCATTTATATTTTTAAAACTAGCATTGAAGGAATTTTGTTCTTCAACATTCCTTACTTCTTGAACTTCATTGTCCTCAATAGCTTTTGAATCATTTTGTGAATGCGATTTATAGTTACTTTGACAGCCTGAGACCATTAATAACAATGCTATTGCGGATAATATTATATTTTTCATATCTGTTTTTCTTGAATTATTTTTCAATTTGAATTAAAGTATTAGAATTAATTTCTTCAGAGGCATTTTCAATAATGCGGTCTGAAGTTGATAGATCACCAAAGATCTCAACCAGTTTATCCTGACTTCCACCTAATGTAACTGGAATTTTTTCAATTTTATTGTTATCGATTACCTTAAGAACAAATATGCCTGACTGAGAATTAACGACACTAGTTTTTGGCACATATAAAGTTGGACTTTTACGCATCAATTGAAGGTCAACATCCGTATAGTCCCCACCATTCAGTTCACTAGTATGATTTGGCACATCAAACTCAAGTGCTAATGCTCTAGATACAGGATCAATAACTAAGGAATTACGTTTTAATTTCGCAGTAAATGTTGTATCTGGTTTACTCAACACTTTGAACTTGGCAACTGTCTCTTCAGAAACTGATTGTGCATGTAATTCAGGCACCACTACCTTTAGCTTTAACCGATTGTTATCTACTAATCTAAAAAATGGAAGACCTAAATCTCCAATTAATGCCCCTTTGGAGAAATTCCTTTGTGTAATCACTCCTGAAAAAGGAGCTCTGACCACCAAATACTCCCTCATTTGATTGGATTTTTTGTAGGAAAAATTACTTTCTTCCAATGCTGCACTATCTCGTAACATTGACCCGTAAGCCTGTTCAAATTCTAAATTAGAAACAGCGCCTCGATTTTGGTTTCTTACTCTTTTCAATCGGTCATATCTACTTTTGCTGACTTCAAAATTAGCTTTTAATTGTTGGGATTTGGCTCTATCAGCAGTTGATTGTATGTCTATTTCTGGTGCTTCCAAAACAGCCAGTATTTGACCTTGTTTTACGCGATCCCCAACATCAACATTAATTCTGCGTACAAAACCCTTGATCTTTGCATAGACATCTACAGATTCATATGGATGTAATTCTGCCGGTAATTTTAAAGAATAGGTTGGTTGCTGCTCAATAGGTTGAACAACTTTTACCGATATTCTATTCTCTGAATGAATATCTTTTTTTGAATCGGAATCTTTGCTGGTTGCCTGACATGCACCCAATAAAAAAACGAGTCCCAATATGCTAAATGCTTTCATATTTTATTGTTCTAAATAGAATTTACTTTCTTTATCATCTGGGTCCATTGAAGGTGATCCATAGGACGCCTTTTTCATAATTAACCCGAATATCAGAGGTACAACCAATAAAATAGTGAATGTTGAGCTCAACAGTCCACCTATTACTGCTTGACCTAAAGGAGCAATTTGTTCACCTCCATCTCCAATCCCCAAAGCCATAGGAAACATACCTGCCAACATTGCTAATGCCGTCATTAAGATCGGTCTAAATCGTGATTTTGCCGCTACCATTGCAGCACTTGATGCCGGGAGATTAAGCCTTTTTCGATTCCATTCTGCCTGATTAACCAATAATACAGCATTGGAAACCGATACACCAATAGACATAATGATTCCCATATAAGACTGCAAATTGAGGCTACTGCCACAAATCCAAATCATAATGGCAGATCCAGCAATGACAGCCGGAACTACAGAAAGGATCACTATACTTACCCGAATCGATTGATAATAGGCCGACATCATAAAAAATATGACAACAATGGCAATAGATAAACCTGACAACAAGCCGACTAAAGTTTCTTCGAGCAGGGTCAGTGTACCCTCTTTCCAAATCCTTATTCCTTTTGGTGGTTCACCTAGATTTTTGAGTGCTTGATCCACCGCAGCATTTGCAGAACCTAAATCTTTTTGATGTATATCCGCTATTACACTGACATAACGGTTAGGTCCTCTTCTATTTACTTGAGCGGGCACTTCATTTGCTGTAATAGTAGCTATATCTTCTAATATGGGGGTTGATGCGCCTTGTTTAACCGGAATTGACCGTAAATCCTGAAGAGTTTGGACCATATTTTCAGGTACCTGCACTTGGACCTGGAAAACTAATCCTGATTTTGGATCTACCCATAAATTTTTATCCGTAAACCGTGTTGAAGAAGTCGTAGCAGATATATTCCGAGAAACTTCCTGCACCGTAAGCCCGAATTCTGCTAATCTTCTGCGATCAATCTTGATATCTATAGTAGGATAATGCAGTGGTTCTGATATTTGAACATCCTTCAAAAATGGATAAGTAGCCAATTCTTTTTTGATCTTTTCTGCAAATCCTTCAGCTTGCTTTACTTGTGGAGCGCTCACCTTTACTTCAACCGGGGTCATTGAGCCTTGTCCGAGAATTTTTTCCATCAGCTCCATCGGTTCAAAGTTGATGGAAACATTAGGGTATTTTTCTTTGATATGTTTCCGAACAAATTCTTTGAACTCATCCCTTTGCATCCCTAATTTAGATTTGTCCAAGGACAATTGCAACGTTGCTTCAGCAGTTGTCTTGTTGAATAAAAAGATAGAATTGATAGGGTTTGCAGAAGGATGCATCCCAACAAATGCTGAGGATATTTTTAAACTATTATCCGGAAGATCAGCTATTAAAGAATTTGTTAATGACTTAATAGTTTCCTCGGTTCTTTCCAATCTTGTGCCATCAGGCATTCGGACCCTAATCTGAAAATCAGAACCCTCCGATTTAGGCATAATATCAGTTCCTAAAAAACTGACAGCAATAAATCCAACAGTAATGGCTGCAACAACGTATAGAATGGCAATTATTTTAGATCTCCTAAAAGAAGATTTTAAAGTATAAGCATATTTAACAGATACTTTATCAATAAATGATTTCTTCTTTTTCTGCTTTGGATGTTTTTTGATTTTCATAATCCAATTCGCCATAATCGGAACGAATGTTTGAGAAGCAATAAATGATGCAATCATGGCGAAGGCAACAGCCATCGAAAGAGGCATAAACATATCTCTTGGGATACCTTCCATCATCAGGGCTGGGGTCAAAACAGCTAGAATACTGAGGAGAATCAACAGTTTTGGAGCTGATATTTCCAATAAAGCATCGAGGATAGCTCGCGATTTCTTTTTCCCAAACTCCATATGTTGATGAATGTTCTCGATCGTAACTGTGGCTTCATCAACCAGAATACCTATTGATAATGCTAATCCAGACAAGGTCATAATGTTGATCGTTTGTCCAAACATGCTTAAAGTGATGACTGCTGTAATAATTGCAATTGGAATGGTCAGAATTACGATCAATGCACCACGTGGATCCCGTAGAAAAAGAAATACCATTAAACCCGTTAAAATTGCCCCGAGAGCACCTTCGAAAATCAAGTTATGAAGAGACCTGCTAATATAGACCGATTGGTCAAACTCATAGCCAATTTTGACACCTTCTGGCAGTAGACTTTCCAGCATCGGTAATGCGTTGGTTAAATTTTCTACTGCATCTATTGTTGATGCATCCGGCTTTTTGATAATGGGTAAATAAACCGATCTTTTTCCATTAATAATAGCATAACCTACTGTTTGATCTGCAGCATCCGTTACTGAGGCTACATCTCCTATCAATACAGTTCTCCCATTGATTGATTTAATGGGCGTTTGGAGGAATTCATCAACTCCTGACGATATCGAATTGACTGGGGCCATTAGGTTTTGGTCTCCGATTCTAACATTTCCTGCTGGAGAAGGGACTGAATTTTTTGTTACAGCTATGGTTACTTCTTCCGGGCTAAGTCCATGGGCTTTCATTTTCCGGGGGTCAATATTGACGACCAGACTTCTCATGTTCCCTCCAAAAGGTGCTGGAGCCGTAATCCCTGGAATATTGACGAACATAGGCCTTATTTTGGTACTTGCCATGGTCTGCAATTCTACAACGGAATATTGATCTGAATCGAAAACCAACTGTCCAACAGGAAGACTGCTTCCATCAAATCTCACAACCATCGGTGGAACAGCACCAGTCGGCAAGAATCCCATCGCTCTAGAAACCTGCATACTGATTTCGGCAGATGCTTGAGCCATATCTGTACCTGGATAGAAGGATAATTTCATTAATGTGAGTCCTTGGACACTCTTAAAATCAATCTCCTTAACACCATTTACAAATACCAATACTTTTTGAAATTCATTAGCCATAAAACCATCCATATACGCAGGTGACAAACCTCCATAGGGCATAGCTATATACATGGCCGGGGATTCTATTTCGGGAAATATATCTACTTTAATCTTTTTGATGACCGGCCATGAGAAGTAAGCAATGGCAAAAATGACCATAATAATGGCTATCGGTCTCCTTAAAGCAAAACGTATTAAATTCATAGTTTTTCTTAAAAATGAGTGAATAATTGGCTGAAATCTGCTTGTTGATAGCTTTTGCTGATCATCAAATTCCAATAATTTAAATAGGCCATTAAATTTTGTCTTTCCGTTTGAAGAAGAATCTCCTGTACCTGCAATAAATCTGACAAATTGATCAATCCACCCTCATACCTAGCTTTATATAATAGATATGCTTCTTCAGCTTTAGTCCTACTCAGGTTAGATTCTTTGATTCCAGCATCTGCTGCGACTATTTCTGCTTCAAGTTGTGCAATATGACTATGGATTTCGTTTTGAATAACCTCTTGCTCATATTCGTTATTCTGTCTCAACAGACCTAACGAACTCCTTTGAGACCTAGAGTTGAACAAGTCCTGCAAATTCCAAGTAACTCCGACCCCTACAAAATAATTGTTCGCAAAATCTTTGTAAAGTGCGGAATAGTTGGGATTTACATAACCATTTGACGTTATACCTGAACTTCGATTTGTTAAACCACCTAAAAGCATTACTCTTGGGAAATGATTCCTTTTGGTTTTCTTCTCCAATAACTGCAATGATTCTGCTTCATTCCTCTTCATCAAGAATAATGGATGCTCTTGTATACTTGAATTAGTATCAACAATAACCTCCAAAAATGGAGTGATCTCCGTGTCTCCTGGATTGAACTCTTTGGCAAACTCCTTTAGGAGTTCCCTTGATCCAGCAACTTTTCCCTTAATTTGCAACAAATTGCTTTCTACATTTTTCAAAGAAGAACTTGCTAATAAGGTATCAGCACCAGGCACAATCCCAGCTTCTGCTAATCCTTTAGTTATCTCTAAAATAGATGTGTACCTTTCAGCATGTTTTTCAAACCATTCATTGAGTACATTTAAGTATATAAACTCAATATATCGCTGGGTCAATCTTTGCTGGATATTGTATATAAAGTTTTGTTCTTGAAGCTTTGAATATTCAATTTTTGAACTTGAGATATCCTTATCCAATCCTTTTCTACCAAAATTCACTAGATCCCAATTTAAGGTTCCGGAAATAAAATGGTTAAAAGTTGAAGAACCACCTATAGGATCATTGGGACCTGACATATTTAAAATGCCAGGCAGTGGCATAAAAGAACCAGAAGCACCATTTAGCGAGCTCAAGCTTTGTTGGAACTGAGCTTGAACCTGTGGTTTATATTTAATTTGTTGGGCAATACTATCTTGTTTTGCCAAAAGGATCTGTTGCTTTTGAACATCAAATCCGCTATAATATTCTTTAGTTTTTTCCCATAGATCCTGAAGGTGTTGAGCATTGCTTTTTATGGAAATGCACATACCAACTACAATCAATAGGATTTTCAATCTAAAAACCATATTAAAAATTTAAATTTTGAAATGTTAAATACCTGAAAAGGTAAAAACCGATAGGATATCGGTACGAATATCCTTAAAATGACACATCATAATTGATGCAATCCTATTGGTAGAAACTACTATAAATTCAATCTACTAAATTGTAGGAATAAGTTGTTGCAAGCATAACCGGGTGGGATCCGATATACCTGTTTTTCATCTTTCCTTTGCAGGAAATTAAATAGAATTAGTGTCAGGCTAATTAATGATAATATAGCTGGTTGAAATTGAAACTCTTTAACCACGAAATCCTGACTAGTAATTTGTTGATCGATAGCACTACAATCAATTGTTTCGCGAGCATACTGAAAATCACCTTTAGCAACTTTATTGCTTCGATTTTCAGTATTACCAATTTCATACAGATTATGTTTAATTGAAGCCTTAATGGGACATGAGGTCAAAACAAATAGCATTAAAATCCCCATAATCCTCAAGAATTGAGGAAATTGTTGATTGAACCTGATTGTTTTGTTAAACATATTAACAAAGTTATAGCTATTGTTAAGAAATAAAAATTTTTTTAAAAAAGTTACTAAGGTTTTATCAATCCATTCGTTTTAGGTATCAACAACCATTATAAACAAAAATGAAATCTTCAAAAGAAGTAGCTGAATTAATAAAAAAATATATTGAAGGTAACATCAGTTCCGAAGAAAGTATTCAATTGAATAACTGGATCAAAGAGAAACCTGAACATGCGGAATTTTTTAAGAGCGTACTTTCAGAAGATGAAGTCTTTGAAGATGCATTTCTATGGATTGATCTTAAGCAGAAAAATGAAAACCAGTGGTTGGATGATTTGAAAAAAGACACACTAGATAAAATTCACAACAAGAATGATTCAGACGAAAAGCCAAAGTCATTTAAATGGATTTACTATGCTGCTGCTGCCATGCTTTTGTTTGGATTATTTTTAGGAATAAAAAGATTTCAACAAACTCATGTTGAAGAAATTGACATCGAACTTTCTCACATAAATCCTGGGACGAACAAAGCAGAACTCATTTTATCGAATGGAAAAAAACTGACTTTGAGAAGCGATAAGGATGGAATAGTAATCGACAATAATCTTGAATATTCCGATGGCACTCATGTCTTGAGTTTAGAGAACGAAGATTTGACTAATATGACTGCTACTATTCAAGTACCTAAAGGAGGCAAATACCAGGTTACTTTACCTGACGGTAGTAGAGTATGGCTAAACTCATTGTCAAAACTGGAGTATCCATTAGCCTTTAAAAAAGAAGGAAGAAAGGTGAAACTGGAAGGTGAGGGATATTTTCAGGTATCAAAAATCTCGAATGAAAATAAAAGTATTCCTTTTGAAGTCGAGAGTACCATGCAAACCATCGAAGTGACCGGAACTCAATTCAATCTCTCTGCATATCCAGACGATGCACATGAAGTATCAACATTGGTAGAAGGTTCCATCAATGTACATGGTGGATCGTCTAAAATAAGTTTGAAACCTAATCAGCAATCTATTAACAATGCTGGAAAGCTAGTTAAAAAAGATGTGGATGTCTCTAGCTATATAGCATGGAAGGAAAATAAGTTTTTATTCTATGAAACAGAATTAAGAGATGTCATGAAAGGATTGAGCCGATGGTATGACATCGAAGTTAGTTATCAAGGCCATATTGAGCCCACTTATTTTTATGGTGAAATTGGTAGAGAGAAGAATCTTTCAGAGGTTTTGAGGATGATAGAAAAAAGTGGAGTAAAATTCAAATTAATAAAATCAGGCAAAACATATAAACTAATAGTAATCCAATAATAAAACTAAATTATGACTCGAAAAACAAAAATTCTACCAACTTAAGGATTGAAATAAAAAAACCGAACGAGGTCTCTCACCACCAAGTTCGGCAAATATGAGGATCCTATTGAAAAAAAGTAAACTGATAATAAACCCTTAATCATTAATAATCCTAATTGTACAAAAATATGATTTTTATACAACAAATTGATTATGGCAGCAGGTCTGCCATACCTAAATTAAAATACTGGGTATTGACCATGAAATTAACCTTTTTATTAACTGTTCTGAGTATTGTGAATGTTTATGCAAGCAGTTATGCACAGCATGTAAGCATTAAGGCCAATAACTCTCCATTAATTCAGGTAATGCAATCCATTCAGAAACAAAGTGGAATCCCATTTCTACTGAACGGGAAAGACATTGCAAATACCAAGATCAATGCAGACATCAAAAATGAAGAACTCAGTGAAGCTCTATCAAATATTTTTGAGGACAAGCCTATCTCCTGGGAAATTGTGGATGGCACAATAATCTTACGGAAATCAACAGAAAAAAACTCACGACCTACAGGGTTGAGAAATTCTTCAAATCAACAACGGACAGTGACAGGAAATGTCAAAGATTCAAACGGAGTTCCTATCCAAGGGGCATCAGTTTTTATTGTAGGAACAAATAACGGTACTACTACTGATGCAAACGGAAACTTCTCTTTGGAGGTTAGCGGCAGTAATCCTGTGATTTCTGTGACTTATATAGGTTATTTAAAATCCGATGTAACCGTAGGTAATCAACAAAACCTAAATATTGTACTTCAAGAAAGTTTAGGCGACCTAGATGAGATTGTTGTTGTGGGATATGGTACTCAAAAGAAGAAACTCACCACCGGAGCAACTATCGAGGTAAAAGGTGAAGATTTAGAAAAACTGAGTACTCCAAATATTTTAGAGGCATTGCAAAGTCAATCTCCCGGAGTTCAAATCACGCAAAGCTCAGGGATGCCCGGGGAGAGCTTTAAAGTTACCATTCGTGGACTTGGAACCATTGGGAATTCTAGTCCTCTTTATGTAATCGACGGAGTTCCAGGTGGTGACATCAATATGTTGAATCCATCGGACATTGAGCGTGTTGACGTCTTAAAAGACGCTGCATCTGCAGCCATTTATGGTTCTAGAGCTGCCAATGGGGTTGTATTAGTAACAACAAAACAAGGAAAAGATGGAAAATTATCTCTTCATATTGATAATTACCTAGGTTTTCAGAACGCATACAAACTCCCTTCATTGTTGAATGCTAAGGAATATATGACCATACAAGATGAACGAAGATTCAATGAAGGATCTGACCCTTATGATTGGGCGACATTAATTCCAAAACAATATCAGCAAATACAAGATGGAACTTGGAACGGTACTAATTGGATTAAAGAGATTCATAATGACAATGCTATCCTACAGAATACTTCTCTAAACCTTATGGGAGGAAATGATCAGTCAAAATTTTCTATGGGTTACAGTATTACCAATCGCGAAGGTATTATTGGAAAACCTGTTCAGCCTGATTTCCAAAGACATACTGTTCGATTAAACTCAGATCATGTTTTGCTAAAGAATGATGAATTCAATATCATCAAATTTGGTGAAAACATTAGTTATGGTTATAACAATCGATCTGGGATTGGTATTGGAAATATTTATTGGAATGATGTTCATAATATGATGGTTGGGAATCCTCTCCTACCTGCATATAATGAATCTGGTGAATACTATGATCAACCTAGCAAAGTTGCAGACCAGTGGGCTTTTGATGGAGCAACTTCTAATCCAATGGCAGAAATGGTATTCCGCCGTGGTCAAAATATGGCTAAAAGTCACAACTTATTTGCCAATGCTTATTTAGAAGTGCAGCCAATAATGGGATTGATCTTCAAATCAAGCTTTGGATATAGGATGAGTGCTTCTACATACAGACAATATACTGGAGTTTATAACTTATCTACCACGACAGCGAATCCAATAGATGATATTAACCAGAATCAATCTGTTGGATATAATTGGGTATTGGAGAACACATTAAGTTATCGTTTCGAACCTGCAACGGACCATCAGTTTGATGTAGTAGTTGGGCAATCTATGGAAAAAAGCGGATTAGGTGAAGACTTGAGTGTTGTTACTTCTAATTCATCTTTCCCTGGGCAATGGGATAAAGCTTGGGTTAGCAATGGTCAAGGATATGATGGATTTATACCTACGGTGAATGGAGTTCATTGGCCAGTATTTGCCATTTCGTCAGTATTTGGTCGTGTAAATTACAATTACAAAGAGACTTACATGGCAACTTTTACGTTGAGAGCGGATGGATCTTCAAACTTTGCTCGAGGAAATCGTTGGGGATATTTCCCTTCTGCATCAGTAGGATGGGTTGTTAGCAACGAAGAATTTCTTAAAGGAAATGACAATTTGAATTTCTTGAAATTGAGAGCAAGTTGGGGACAAAATGGTAATGCTTCTATAAATCCATTTCAATATTTAGCAACTATTGCCATCAATAATAAAAATGGATATTATTTTGGAAACAACATGAATACACTTCTTAGAGGTGCATATCCTGATATTTTGGCAAACCCTGATGTAACGTGGGAAACATCTGAACAATTAAATATTGGATTTGACTCAAGATTCATTAACAATAAATTATCAGTAGTTTTCGATTGGTACAAGAAATCAACGTTTAATTGGTTGGTTCAGGCTCCAGTATTGGCAATTTATGGAACGTCAGCACCTTTTATTAATGGCGGTGATATTGAGAACAAGGGTTATGAATTAGGGCTGAACTGGAATGATACCCGTGGCGAATTCAGTTATGGAATCGGGATAAATGGTGCTTATAACAAAAATGAGGTTGTAAGAATTGCAAATGCAGAAGGCATTATCCATGGTGAGGAGAATGTACTGAGTCAAGGAACTAAGGAGATGTATAGAGCTCAGGTAGGTTTCCCGATTGGTTATTTTTACGGATTCAAGACTGATGGCATTTTTCAAAACCAGGAACAAATCAATGCTTGGCGAGCAGACGGCAAAGGGGTGTTGGCCAATGCTCAGCCTGGAGATGTTGCCTTTGTTGACACCAATGAGGATGGCGCAATTACGGATGCCGACAAAGTAATGATCGGTAATCCTCACCCTGACTTTAGCGGTGGATTTAATCTTACCTTTGGCTATAAAGGCGTGGATCTTGGTGTAACAGCACATGGTTCTTTTGGACACCAAATTGCCAAATCTTATCGTTCCTTTGCGGATAGTCCACTTCAAAATTATACCACAGATATTTTTGAGCGTTGGCATGGTGAAGGGACTTCCAATAAGATCCCAAGAATAACAAGTGGTAGTCATACAAACAACCAATATATTTCTGACATCTATATTGAAGATGCTGATTTCGTGAAAATCCAGAATATAACTTTAGGTTATGATTTTTCAAGATTATGGGCAAAATCTCCTTTCAGTCAAATTCGTGTGTATGGTACCGTTCAGAATCTTTTCACTATAACGAACTATAGCGGTATGGATCCTGAGATTGGATATGGATATGACAAAAGTTGGGTTACAGGAATTGACCTAGGGTTTTACCCACAACCTAGAACTGTAATGTTTGGTTTAAATCTTAAATTTTAATTGACTCATGAAAAAGGCGATAATATTATTAATAACTGTAGGATTGTTTAGTTCATGTGAAAAGTTTCTAGACACCGAAAGTTTCGACAAGAAGAATACGGGGAATTTCCCGGTAAATGTTGCGGATGCAAATTCTATGCTTACAGGCATTTATTCCAGTTTGAGCGCAGCCATATCCAACGTGCAGAACACCCATTTTTATATGGCTGAATTAGCTTCTGATGATCGTTTTGGAGGTGGTGGTGAGAATGATAAGGATATGCAAGGATTAGATCATTTAATGAACACTCAACCGGATAGGTTTTTAACATTTTGGACTGCCCGCTATCAAGGGATTTTCAGAGCAAATACTGCAATTGAAACATTAGACCAAGTTCAAGGTTGGACAAATGAAGCTCAAAAGAACCAAGTTTTGGGTGAAGTGTATTTCTTAAGAGCATTATACTATTTTGAATTATCTCAAATGTTTGGTGAAGTACCATTGGTTTTAAGTACTGAGGTCACAAATATCCCAAAAAACCCTGCAGATGAAACCTACGCCCAAATAGCAGAAGATTTAAAAAATGCAATTTCTTTAATGCCATCCACCCCATATAGTACAGTCGCATCTGGTCACGCAACTAAATGGGCTGCTGAAGCATTGATGGCCAGGGTGTTTTTATTCTATACCGGGTATTATAAAAAAGCAGATCTCCCTTTAGCTTCTGGAGGAGCAGTTTCGAAAGCACAAGTAGTTCAATGGTTGGACGATTGCATAAAAAACAGCGGTCACGATTTAGCTAGTGACTTTCGAAACCTTTGGCCATATTCAAATGAATTCACCAAGGCTGACTATAAATATGCTAAGGACAACAACCTGAATTACGAGGGTGAGGGAAATAAAGAAGCAGTGTTTGCTGTGAAATTTGGTACTCTTGCCGATTGGGGTGATAGCTATATGTTGGGCTACACCAATCAGTATAATTTACATTTTGGATTAAGGTCAAACAATGGTTTAGCTGGAACATTTCCATTTGGACAAGGTTGGGGTGCTGGTCCAGTTAATACTAATTTATGGAATGAATGGAGACAGGCCGAGCCGAATGATATACGAAGGACTGGCTCTATTATAAACGTTGCTACGGATGTAGAATCTTATATTTTTGGTGCAGACAACCAAATGGAAGAAACGGGTTTTTGGCAGAAGAAGTACATTTCCATTACAGCTTATGATCCAGAAACAAAAGCATTATTACCATCCTATGCCATCCTAGCAAATGCAGCACAAGCTGATATGCAACTCGGACATACTCAAGATTTAGTATTAATTCGTTTTGCTGATGTTTTATTGATGCATTCAGAATTAAGTGAAACCGCAACCAATCTTAATAGAGTTCGAGCAAGGGCAAAGCTACCTGCTATCAGTTATTCTTTGGCAGCTTTAAAAAAGGAGCGTCGTTGGGAATTGGCGTTTGAAGGATTGCGTTATTTTGACTTAATGAGATGGCAAGATGCTGGGGCAGCCTTAGCTAATCAAGAAGGTGTAGACATTAAAAACAAAGGAATTGACACCAAAATGAGAGGTTTTGGTGGTGGTTACAAAGCTAGATTTGATGCTACAGGAGGTTTTTGGCCAATTCCGAGTTCTCAAATAGCTTTGTCTGAAGGGGTTTTGATCCAAAATAAAGGTTGGGGTGACCCTAGCAATGAATTTCCAGGTTGGTAATTTTAAAAATAACATTTATGAGAAATTTAATTTATATCATCATATTTTCCATATCCATTCTTATTCTACAATCTTGTGAACCGATTGAAGACCGGATGGAATTAGGGTCAGCGATTACTGCTGATCAATTGGATATCTCTGCTACCCTACTTGTAGTCAATGGGAAAAATAGCAATAAAGTGATTGTAAACAACAATAGTCCAGTTCTTTCATCATGGGATTATGGTACTGGATTGACACAAAAAAAGACAGATACAGTCCTATTGGTTGCCAAAGGGGAAAATGAGATTATTTTCACTGGTTTAAATGCCGACGGCACAAAGATCAATAAATCCTTAATGGTGAATGTTGATGAATTGACCTTTCCTGTTCCTTTGGAATGGGGAATGCTAACAGGCGGTAAAGATAAAGAGTGGGTTTGGGACACTACCAAACCAGCAGTGTGGGGAAACGGGGGGTATATGGGAAACGACGGTCCAGCATGGTGGACATTAAAAGAGTCTGATATCAATGGTCAAGCTCCAGGAGAAGGAACAGGAGCAAAAATGATATTTTCACTACGAGGAGCAAAACTAAGCAAGGTTAAGTCTGATGGGAAGACGGAAACCGGGAGTTTCTCTTTTGATATGACCAAAAAGATCACTTTGGACAATGGTACCGTTTGGGCAAAAGGTAAACTTACAACAAAAGGAGTTACCGTACTTTGTGGAAAGTCTCCAAATGAAGGCGGAGCTCCTGTCTATGAATACGATATCTTAATTATCAATGATAATGAAATTGTATTAAGTTATCCTGAACCTGGTGTTGGCCCTTGGGGTACTGCATGGTTCTGGAATTTTAAAGCAAAATAATTCTATTTCCATAAGGAGAATACGGATTAATATTAATAATAGAAAGTCAGGGAGTAATCTCTGACTTTTTACGTTTAATCAATTTAATCGTCAAAAAATGCACAAAATCTTTCTTTATTTGTCTAATTAACATTAAATTTATGTTAACCATTTTTATAACCTATTAGGCGCTCACATGATTGATTTTGACAGGGAATTCATCAGTTTACAAGAAGGTAAAGAATCAGCTTTATGTTTCTTCATGGATCAATACAGCCTTGCTCTGCACTTCTATGCCTATAAAATTATCAAAAACCAAGATATTGCGCGAGAAATGGTTTCCGACGCATTTGTTAAACTTTGGGAGAAAAAGGAAAATTTCCAAGCCTCAGAAAGCATTAAATCATTTCTTTATCTTGTTGTAAGAAATTTATGTTTGGACCATTTGAAATCAAGCAGAGTGCGTTTTCAACATAATGAGGAATTGTTATCTGATCTGGAATCTAATGATGAAAACATTTTAAACAAAATTATCTACACAGAATTAATAGAGTTGATAGTTATAGAGATTGAAAAATTGCCTAAACAACAAGGTCAAATTTTCCAACTATCTGTCTTAGAAGGGAAAAATACAGAAGAAATATGTGCAGAATTAGGTACAACAAGCAGTAATGTTTATTTCTCTCGATCAAAGGCTATTGCAACCTTGAAGAAGGTTTTTAAACACAAAAATATTTCCTACTACCAATTTGGGCTTTTATTGTCATTTATATCAACACCCTAATTTCATTTCTCAATAGAACGATTTTATCTTCGTTTTCCAATTTCTTTAATATCCTAGAAACTACTACTCTTGAAGTATTCAAGTCCAAAGCAATATCTTGATGTGTTACAGTTAGAATTCTATCATCTGTAAGTCTAACTTTTTCTTTTAGATAATTCAGAATTCTATCTTCCATTTTTGAGAATGCAAGGTTATCTATAGCACCCAGCATTTCATTCATTCTAGATGAATAACTGTTGAGAATAAAACTTCTCCAAGAGCCATATTTCGCGAGCCATTCATTTAAATATTGGTTAGGGATCATTGCTACTGTAGTTTCCATCTCTGCTTGCGCTCTAATTTCGCTTTTCTTATTACCTATGCAACAGGCAATTGACATAGTACAGGTCTCTCCTTTTTCAAGATAATAAAGCAACAATTCACCTTCTTTTTCGTCCTCTCGCATAATTTTAATTGCTCCAGACAACAATAAAGGCATTGCACGAATATATTGCCCAATATCCATTATAGTTTCACCACTTTGGAATGTTCTTAAAGTAGCAACCGCCTTAATTTCCTCAATTAAGGCGGGTTCTAATATTCCTATATAAGCATCATCGATCAGACTCATACTCAAATATACTATTTAGTAGTTTCTTTACCTTGTTTTTTCCAATCCAAGAAACTACCAGCGTAGTTATATACTTTGTCAAATCCATTTTTCTCCAGATATGAGGCTGCGATAGTTGCTCGGTCTCCAGATTGACATTGGATTATGATTTTTTTATCTTTAATATCATTAGGTAATGATTTTCTGAATGATCCGACAAATCTATGATCCGCTCCAGGTATATGTTCTGCTTTAAATTCAGATTTACCACGAACATCTAATAAGACAGTATCTTCATCGTCTTTCATAGACTCCACTTCATCAGCATCTACTAATTTCGTCTTTTCTAATTCTGCGTCATCTATATTGGTTATAAAACCTTTGATATTATCCAATCCAATTCGCATTAATTTGCGAGTAATTTCTTCTTGATTACCATCATCAGTAATTAATACCAGGTTTTCATCATAGCCAATCATCCAGCCAGCCCAATTTGCGAGTGAGTTATTATTCTGAATATTGATAGAACCTTTAAGATGTCCTTTTGCGAATTCTGATTTATGACGAGTATCTATTAATGTAAGGTCATTTCTCTTAGCAATATTATCCAAAGATAATGTTGGGTGTTGAGGAACTTCCACCAACAAAGGACGGTCTATTTTATTCAGTTTCTTCATCATTGCGAAATAAACTGGAGCTTCAGGTTGATCACTTAAAAGGTAGTTCTTAAATCCTTCATAATTATCACCAAACTGGAAGGCCCAATTTCTGATTTTTTCATATCCTACGGTACTGCTAGGAACGGCTCCTAAAGCTTTACCACATGCTGAACCTGCACCATGACCTGGCCAAACCTGAACATAATCTGGCAATGCAGCGAATTTTTTCAATGATTCAAACATTTGTTCTGCACCGATCTCCTTGGTTCCGACCATACCAGCCGCTTCCTCCAAAAGATCTGGCCTACCAATATCTCCAACAAAAACAAAATCACCTGTGAAAATCATAACAGGCTCATTAGAAGCAGGATGATCTCTTAAGACAAAACTGATACTTTCAGGCGTATGTCCTGGTGTATGTATCACTTCTAGAGATAGATTGCCGACCTCTATTTTATCTCTTTCCTTTAAACCGATATGTGGAAATTCATATTGCCAGTTTTCACCACCTTCATCTGATAGGTACAAGTCTGCGCCTGTGACCTCTACGAGTTCTCGTGAACCTGCTAAGAAATCAGCATGAATATGTGTTTCTGCAACATGAGTTATTTTCATGTTGTTCTGCTTTGCAATCTCCAAATAAGTGTCAATATCTCTTTTTGCATCGATTACAATCGCTACATTTTTCGCCTGGCAACCTATAAAGTAGCTTGCCTGGGCTAAAGTTTTATCATATACTTGTTGAAAAAACATAGATTATCTTTTATGTATTTATTTCTAATTAGTTAATGTCTTTTATTTCTCGTTCTGTACCCAATTAAGGTATCCTCCCTGTAGGTCATAAACTTCACTTGCTCCTAATCCTATCAATATATTTGCTGCCAATTGAGATCTTACTCCAGATCTACAATATAGATATATAGGTTTTTGAAAGTTTATTGATTGTTTTGCTAGTTCTTCGAAATCAGGAGACTGAACATTGAGAAGTTGGGCATCCTTGATTTTTCCCAACTCATATTCCATTTCTGTTCTAACATCTAGAAGTTGAACATCTGGCATTTCTATCTGAGCTTTATACTCAGGCAATGATAATATTTTAATCATAACAACTGGTTTAATATAACAAAGCTAATCCACTAATCCATATAATTCCGCTACTTTTGTTACACATCATACTCTTAATGAGGCAATTTATCTTTTACCAATCCATATAAGTAGGTTCCTAGGATAGCGAATCCTGCCACGATCAACATAGGATATACTCCTGCTCCAATTAATACAAAGATTGGTCCCGGACAAGCACCAATTAATGCCCAGCCTAATCCAAAAAGTATACCACCTATCAAATACCGCGGAATTGATTTTGCTTTAGGAGGTATGACGATCTGGTTACCATCAATGTCCTTTGATTTTTTACGTTTTAAATATTGAACTGCAGGTAATCCTATTAACAATGCTGTTCCCATAAATCCATACATATGAAATGACTGAAAATTAAACATTTCATAAATCCTAAACCAAGACGCTGCTTCTGCTTTATACATAGCCATTCCAAATACAACGCCCAATAATACATATATTAATTTTCTCATGTCTTAAAATATAAAAGGGAAGAACACATGAACCATAAGTAATCCACCAATAAAAAATCCGATAACTGCTATTAAAGAAGGTAATTGTAAGTCACTCAACCCTGAAATTGCATGTCCTGACGTACATCCACCAGCGTAACGTGTACCAAAACCAATCATAAGCCCCCCTACTGATAGCAATATTAAATTTTTGATATTCATCGTTTTAAATATTTCTGACGGTGCATATTCTTTGCCTGCACTCTCAAATCCTAGCTCATTCAACTTTGCTACGGTTGCTTCTGAAATTTGAGGGACTTGATTGTTTGACAAGAAATGTGCTGATAAAAACCCGCCAATAACGGCACCTACTAAAAAAAGCAGATTCCATTTCTGTTTTCGCCAATCAAAGTCAAAGAAACTGCAGGAATTACCTGCTCCCAATGCAGAACAGATGTTTCTAAAATTGGAAGAAAATCCAAAACTCCTGCCTAATAAAATTAAGGCAATCATAACAAGGGCAACAATGCCTCCTCCAACGTACCAAGGCCATGGCCCCATAATTAACTCCATATCATAAATAATTTATTGAAACAAAGATAAAGTGATAAGATATCGTTTACAGTAACCAATGTTACCAAAAATTGAACAAACTAAATGAGAATGAGTTCTGTAACTAAAGTGACCAACTCTGGATATTCTTTCCTTCACCTTTGTAAAAAGAAAATTTAGGAATGGAAATATTTGGATATCTTTCAGCAATTGCAATTGGTATATCATTGGGATTAATAGGTGGAGGAGGCAGCATTTTAACTGTGCCAGTCCTTGTTTATTTATTTCATGTTGAACCACTTATGGCTACCTCATACTCTTTATTTATTGTTGGCACAACCTCCTCTGTAGGTGCTATTCCTTATTTCAAATCTAAATCCATAGATTTTCAAACTGCATTATATTTTGGTTTGCCTTCTATTATCACCGTATTTCTGACAAGGCATTACCTTTTGGATCTTATTCCTGAAACTTTCATGCTTACTAGAGGTTGGGAATTTGACAAGAATCAAGCGATCATGTTATTATTTGCTGTATTGATGGTATTTGCAGCATATAAAATGATTAAGGGTAAGGCGAGTGAAGAGGTTAGTAAAAATAGCAAAGGGAATATTTTCTCCTTGATCATTCAAGGATCTTCTGTCGGATTAATCAGCGGATTAGTTGGCGCTGGTGGCGGCTTTTTAATTATTCCTGCCTTGATTATTTTTAATCACATGAGCATGCGAAATGCCGTAGGGACCTCTTTAGTTATAATTGCATGTAATTCTTTATTCGGGTTTATAGGAAACTTGGATATACAGCGAATAGATTGGCACTTTTTACTTACAATATCAGTGATTGCTATAATTGGAATAATCATTGGTGCAAGAATGAGCCAGAAAATTGATGGTAAAAAATTAAAACCTGCATTTGGTTGGTTTGTTTTAATCATGGGATTAGTGGTCATTATACAGGAGCTCATAAAATAAAGATTAGTTGAGACGAGTTTCACCGATATTTTGGAGGTAATTACCGAAAATTTATATTGATTGACCTAATCTTATACTTGTTAGCATGATACAAGTATTATCTTTGAATATAAAGATTAACGGAGTGCAACAAATTGTATATCAAATAAAAACTAACAACTATGTCAATTAAAGAAACATTCTCGGTAACGGGAGAGAACTTATTAAAAAGAATCAAAGAATTAATTGCTGAAGGAAACGTTACGAAAATCAGCATTTCTGATAAACACGGGAAAGATATCATGAGCTTTCCAGTAACCCTAGGAGTGATCGGAGTAGTCTTAGCTCCAATTTTTGCTGCTGTTGGCGCTTTAGCTGCTTTGCTTACAGAATGTAAAATTACTGTAGAACGCACAGACAAAACTGCCGAAAATGAAGGTGAAGAAACTCCAAAAACTGAAGAAAACACTCAAAGTACTGATATTGAAGTACACTAATTTCTTAGATTTTTTACTGAACAAAGAAGCCCCAGCAGTCGCTGGGGCTTCTTTTATTTTTTTAAATTAAGATGGCGTCCTTAACCTGAACTTTTGTCCAATATTTACTGTATTTATCAATAGCTGCCAAGTGATCCGGATGCACTTCATAATTGTTGATATCATCCATGCTTTCAAATGTCACAAATAATAGGTATGAAAATGAATTGTCTACTACATCTCTTTGATGTGTAGGAGCAGGTTTTCCAACTTTCAAAGATTTTACGGACGGTATAGTTCTTAATGCCTCGAAAAAGTTCAAGAAATCTTTGTCTTCTTCTGGTGTTATACCTTCTTTAAGCCAAAAATAAACTGAGTGCAAAATTAAGCCAGTAGATAATTCATCAGTTTGTGTTGCTGTGTTACTCATATTTTCATTGTTTGTTGTTTGATTATCAGATTTATTTTGGGAATTTTCATTGGCACAAGAACTCAAGAAAGCTCCGGTGCCCGCACCTACAATTAGACTTGTAATAAAGTTTTTTCTATTCATGTTATAATTTAGATTGATTGAGGAATTTAAGATACTAATTTTCAGCCTTAAAATGGCTATTGAAATAAAAATTTGTGATTATTTGCTGAAGTTAGTTTTGATGGCCGGAAAATATTACAAATCTATCAAAAGTAGCGTTTAAGCTATGTTTATATAAAGAAATTTAAATAACTATAGTGCAATTATATTTAAATTATAATAAATAATAATTTCAACTTACCTAAATCAAAATAGTTAATGTAAACAAATTGATTATTAATAGAATAAGCGGCACATTCCTTGCTTGAATTTGGTGTATGTCAATAAAGAAATAAAGGGTTTTTTCCTTTTCAAAGTATATATTTGCATGAAAATAATGCCGCAATTAAATTGATTTATTTTTAAACAAAAGTTGCCTAAAGGTGTTAAGTAAGGATACATTAATAATTATTAAAGGATATATATCAGGCTTTGAATAGATTTGGTCGAATCGTATTAAAAACAGTCTTGTGGATAATTGGTTCCATAATAGCATTACTTTTACTATTAGTTTTTTTAATTCGCTTACCCTCAGTACAAAATTATGTAGTGGGAAAGGTTTCGAATTACCTTGAGAATAAATTAGGAACTCAAGTTGATATTGGCCATATTTATATTAATTTCCCAAAAAAGCTGGAATTAAACAATGTCTTCTTTGCTGATCAATCTAAAGATACCTTATTAGCGGGTGAATCGTTGATGGTTGACATCAATATGTTCAAGTTATTAAAAAATACTGTTGAGATCAATGAATTAGAGTTGAAAGGAATTACTGCCAAGATTAACCGTAAACTCCCTGACAGTAGTTTCAATTTTGATTACATCGTCGCAGCCTTTGCAACAGAAAAAGAAAGCACTCCTACTGCTGACTCAACTTCTGCTCTAACTTTCGATATAGATAAAGTATTATTTGAAAATATAAAATTCAAATATAAAGATGATGTTATAGGAACTTCGGCTGATATTTTTCTAAATAAATTCAATACTAGAGTAACTAAATTTGACCTTACTAATAATATGGCATTCGGTATGCCGGATGTAAAAATTGATGGTCTATCTGCCAGCATTACTCAATGGCAGGTCATCACAGGTCAAGATTCTGTTAAAGCATCTGATTTCGGAATCACGGACAAAACTGTAGAAACCACTAGCTTACTTCCAGATATCGATATCAAAACATTAGATTTAAAGAATATTTTGGTTCGATATCACGACAAAGCGATCAACATGGAAACTAAGTTTGATATCAAAAACTTAGCTGGTAATGTCGAACAAATAGATTTAAACAAAGAAATTGTAAAATTGAAGGAAATAAAATTATCTGATTCTGATTCAGAGGTTTTATTTGGCAAAACTACTCAGGAGCATACTTTTGATGACGAAGTTGATACCACGACCACTTCCATGAATTGGCAGGTTTCGGTAAATAAGCTCGTCATTGAAAACACCAATGTTTGGTATAAGGATGATAACCAACCTCGTACTAAAGGAATTGACTATTTTAATCTTAAGCTTACGGACCTTGCTGGCGCAATGGATGATGTTTATTACTCTTCGGATTCCATTTCAGGTAACCTAAAGGGTTTAACTGTTGCAGACCATTCAGGCTTTAAACTAAATCAGCTCAAAGGAGATTTTGTTTATACCAATACAGGAGCAACCATTAAAGACCTGTTATTGGAGACTCCGAATACATTGATACGTGATGAGATTGAAATATCATACCCTTCCTTGGATGCAGTTTCCGAAAATCCTTCTGCAATGACTATCAATGCGAATATCAAGAAAAGTCATATTGACATGAAGGATATTAGATTTTTAGCACCAGACTTAGAAAAAGAAGAAGTAATGAAACCATTAATGACCAAAAAATTCTACATAGATGGTCGTGTAATGGGTAAATTAAATGATTTACGAATCCCAAGGTTTGAATTCAAGACATTAAACAATACGCATCTTATTGCTACAGCTCACATCAAAGGGTTACCTGACATGGATAAACTCTATATTGATTTAGATCTGAAAAAATTGGTGACAGGTAGAAATGATCTTAATCAACTTATTGCACCTTCATTGATGCCAGACAGCATTCAATTACCAAGAAATATCAGCTTGGCAGGAACATTCAAAGGAGGAATGACGGGCTTTGATGCTAATATGAAGCTGATAACTGAACAAGGTAATGCTACAGTTAATGGAAAATTAAACATGGGCAGAGACACCACTTACAATGCCTTTGTAACTGTAGATAATTTCAATTTAGGTGAATTTTTAAAACAAGATTCTGTTTTAGGCTATGTTTCAGCTCAAGCGCAGGTGAATGGTACAGGTTTGAATCCGAAAACTATGGACGCGGATGTTGTAGGAACTCTGAATCAATTTGATGCAATGGGTTATAGTTACAAAAACATTGAATTTGATTTGACAGCAAAATCCGGAGATATTGCAGGAACCCTGCATAGCCCTGATCCAAATATTGACTTAGATGCCAATATCCAGGCTGATATGCGTGGACAATTTCCAAAATTATATGCTGAAATGATGATCGACAGCATTAATTTCAAAAATCTTAAGCTGATGGATCAGAATGTGAGATATCACGGAAAGATTATAGCAGATTTTGAAACCTTGGATTTAGATAATCTTAATGGCTCACTTTATGTCACCAATTCATCTATAGCATATGAAAAAGATCTATATGCTTTGGACACCGTTGCTTTAACAGCACAATCTGATACCGGAAAAAATACAATAATATTAAGCTCAGAGTTTTTAAATGCCCATTTGACTGGGGATTATAAATTAACTGAATTAGGATCTTCTATTCAGGATATTATTCAAACATATTATAATCCTACGGGTCAACATGTCAAATATGAATATTCGCCGCAGCAATTTGAGTTTTCTGCGCGATTAAATCATTCAAGAATTATTAGAGATTTTCTTCCGGACTTGACGGAAATGCAAGATGTTACCCTCGATGGTACTTTTAATAGTGCTGATCATAACCTAATGGCCAAACTGCTAGCGCCGAAAATTACCTATGCAGGCACAGAAATCGAGAATGTCGGATTGGATATTATTACTGCGGATAGTACAATGTACTATAATGCTTTGATTGGTCATATATTGGTAAATAACATTGAACTACGAAACACAGTTATGAGTGGTAGCGTCGTAGAGAACAATGTGGACTTTGGTTTATGGATCAAGGATAAAGAAGATAAAGAGCAATACCATTTAGGAGCGACAATGCAAGTTGCTAATAATAGTTACAATATTTCCTTGAAAGAGGACGGATTGATGTTGAATTATGAAGATTGGGATATTGAGCCTAATAATGTAATCAGTTTTGGAGACCGTGGTGTTCGAGCGTCTGGATTTATCTTGTCCAATGATGGCCAAGAATTAAGGATACAATCTCAAGATTCAACGTTCAATTCACCTGTTGATCTAAACTTCAACAACTTTAGGATTGAAACCATTACTGAAATGCTGCAATCTGAAACATTGAAACTTGGCGGTGGAATAAACGGAAATGCTACTGTTTCAAGATTTGAGTCTACACCAGTATTTGTTTCAGACTTGACAATAGATAAATTTTTCTTTGGTACAGATACCATTGGTAATGTCGCATTGAAAGTTAATAACATCAAGGAAAATACATATTCTGCTGATGTTAGAATTACGGAAAATGGAAATGATGTTCATTTAGTGGGTGATGTAATCTCTCCACCAGAAGGAGATATGCAAATTGATGCTACTCTAAATCTGAATCCAATGCGGATGAAGACAATCGAAGCATTCAGTTTAGGGAATTTACGTGACGCACAGGGAGATTTAGAAGGTACTCTTAAAATTACCGGTACTACCTCTGCCCCACGGATAAATGGAGAACTAACATTCCGCGACGCTATCATAAATGCTTCGATGTTAAACTCTAACATGAAAGTTGACAATCAAAAGATTTATTTCAACGATCAAGGAATTACTTTCAGACAATTTAATTTAGTGGATTCTAAAAACAACGTTGCTAGGTTAAATGGTACCATAAAAACATCAACTTATACAGACTTTGTTTTTAACCTGAATTTAACTACCGACAACTTTGAGGTGATGAATTCTACCCGATTGGATAACGACCTTTTCTTTGGAAAAATGTATGTTACCTCAAACTTGAGAATCACTGGTGATTTAAATAAACCAAGAATCGATGGTAATGTTAAAGCTAATGACAATACTGATTTCAACTTTATAGTTCCTAATGAAGATCCGGGTGTAGCACAGCGTGAAGGTGTGGTAAAATTTGTTGATAGAAGTGATACGGCTAGGGCAAACGTTTTTGCGCAGTTAGATTCTATGACGACTGTTTCGAACACCCTATCAGGATACGACATAGCTTTGAATTTAACTACAGACCCAGATGCTAAGTTTAAAGTAATTTTAGATGAAGGAACTCAAGATGCATTGAATATCCAAGGTATTGCTGAAATCAATACAAGTATTGATGCCAACGATAAGATAACGATGTCAGGAACTTTCACCGTAGAGAAAGGTGACTATACTTTCTCCTTCGGTCCAATTTCTAAAGATTTTAGTTTCCAAAAAGGTAGTACAATAACCTGGAATGGGGATCCATTAGATGCAAGATTGGATATCACGGCGGTTTATACTGGTAAATTTGCAACATTAGAATTGGTTCAGAACCAAATTTCTTCGGAAAGCCAAAATTTATATAAACAACGTGTTCCGTTTAATGTCCTATTGAAACTTACAGGTGAATTATTCAAGCCTCAAATAAATTTTGATATCGATCTAGATGAAAACAATGCAATTGTTTCTCAAGATGTAGTAAGTAAAGTAAATATTGCTCTTTCAAATTTACGTGAAGACCCAGCAGAACTGAACAAACAAGTTTTCTCTTTGATTGCTTTAGGAAGATTTATGTCTGCAAATCCATTTGAAAGTTTATCTGGTGGAGGTACTGAGGCAATGGTAAGAAGCACAGTAAGTTCATTCTTGACCGGGCAGTTAAACAACCTGGCTTCAGATCTTATCAAAGGAGTTGAGTTGGATTTCAACTTAAATTCTGAAGAAGATTATTTGACAGGTAATGCTCAGACCAGAACAGATTTAAATGTTGGTATTTCTAAAATGTTGTTTGATGACAGGTTAAAAATCACCATCGGTTCTAATTTTGAGGTGGAAGGTAACACACGTCCGGGTGAAAAAGCTTCAAATATTGCTGGCGACATTTCTCTTGATTATCAATTATCTAAAGATGGTCGATACTTTGCTCGTGTCTACCGCAAAAACCAATACCAAGCGACTTTACAAGGTCAATTTGTGGAGACCGGTATAGGTTTTATCATCAATATGAGCTATAATAGATTTAGAGAATTATTCATGAACTCTAAGGCATTGCAGGAGTATTATAATACCGATAGTCGTGGTTTCAGAAGGAGATTTGATGTTGACAGGATGGAAACAGATTCTGTATACCGTGATTCGGTAAGAATGGTTATCCGTGACAGCTTAATGATCCATAGCCCTGAGTTTAGAAAAAGAATGGAAGAAAGAGAGCAAGAAAGAAAACAGGAAGAGCTAAAGAATCAAGATAGTACAATAAATCCTATTGATTCTACAAGAAGAGATACAACAAATAGAGATACAACGAACAATCAAATAATTGAACCAAATAAATCTGCTATTAAAAACGAAGAAGAAGAAGGAGGCAACAATGAAAATTAAACAGTTTCTGGCCTTTTCTATAGGGTTATTGCTTATTTCAAGTTGTAATCCAACCAAATATGTTGCTGAAGGCGATAAATTCTATAAGGAAGGGGATGTTGTAATCCATAATGATACAATAGCAAAAGAGCGAAAAGAAGGATTTGAAAGTTATTTGGAGGAAGCATTATTGCCGAAACCGAACAGTAAAATCTTAGGAGTTTATTTCAAGGTAGGATTATGGAATATGGGCGGGGGTCCAGACACCAGCAATAATTTTATCAGGAGATGGTTGAAAAAACAAGGCCAAGAACCTGTTTTATTAAGTGATGTAAACCGTGAATATAACGAAAACCTACTCCGCAATAAGATGGAGAATCTTGGTTTCTTTACAGCTCGGGTTACTTCAGACACATTGATTGATGGCAAGATGGCGACCGTTCGTTATGATGCATTTCCAGGAAAGATTTATCGTATAAATGAAGTAAAATTTGAAGTTGACAGTAATACTAGATTTGGTAATTCTATTATGGCAACTAAAAATGAAAGTTTATTAAGGCCTGGAAACAATTACAATTTGGACGTTATCTTAAATGAAAGGGACAGGATAGACAATAAATTGAAAGACCAAGGATATTATTATTTCAGTCCGGACAATTTATTAGTAGAAGTAGATAGTACCATTGGCGATAATAAAGTCAATATGTACATGACTGTCAAACCCGAAACGCCAAAGCAGGCAAAAGAACCACAACATATAGGTAATGTCTACGTATTTGCTGATTATAAAGAAACTAGTGGATCCAGGAGACGAATACCTCGTAGTGTCAAGAAGTACGATGATAAATTTTATATTATTGATCCTGAGAATAAATATCGGAAGAAGGTATTAGCGAATCATCTATTCTTAGAACCAGAGCAGATGTACAACCGCTGGAATCATAATATGACTATCAACCACTTAGTAAATTTAAACACATTTAAATTTGTTAAGAATGAATTTGTCGACAGTCCTGATTCTACCAACCATTTAGATGTTTATTATTATTTGACTCCGATGGAAAAGAAATCTATTCGATTCGAGCTAGTTGGTAAGACCGCAGCTGTGTATAATGGTACGGAAGTAAATGCCAATTGGACATTGAAAAATGCATTTAAAGGATTTGAGACTTTAACGGTTTCCTTATTTGGGGGTTATGAAACACAAACTGGAGGTAATGTAAATTTAAATTCAAGCTATATCCGTTATGGTACTGAAGTTTCAATTACATGGCCACGTTTACTTTCTCCATATAAATGGGCTCCTAGCAAACAATATATTCCAAAAACATTTTTAAAAGCAGGTTACGAGTTCTTGAACCGTAGGACAGCCTATACTTTGAATTCCATGACCTTGAACTATGGTTATGCTTGGAAAGAGAACCAACAGAAAGATCATAATTTAACCTTGGCAGAGATTATTTATGTTCAGCCTCGCGGTATTTCAGATGAATATAGGGCACAGATGGACACCGTTCCAACACTGAGACATATTGTTGACCCTCAGTTCTCTTTCGGTCCAAACTATGTTTACACCTTCACGAATACCATGGAGAACAAAAAGCATACTTTTTATGCAAAAGCAGGCCTAAATACTTCAGGTAACATTTTAGGATTGATTCAAGGAGCAAATTACAATGAGGGGAATGTTAAAGAATTATTTGGCACACCATATTCTCAATTTATAAAAGCTGAAGCTGATTTGAGGCATTATTTAAAAATAACACCAACCTCTACCCTAGCGTCACGTATAATGATTGGTACCAGTTATTCATATGGTAACTCCCGTTCATTACCTTATTTAAAACAATATTACACCGGTGGTCCCAATGGATTGAGAGCATTCAGAGCACGTGCTGTAGGACCAGGTTCATCACTCCCAGAAAACCTAGGTGAGGAAAATTTCTTTGCAGACCAAACGGGTGACTACAAATTGGAATTGAACACTGAATATAGAGCAAAGATTGCCGGCATGCTTCATTGGGCAGCATTTATCGACGCTGGTAATGTTTGGTTGCAAAACAAGGACGAGAATAAACCTGGAGGTCAATTCAGTAAAGAATTTTTAAGTGAATTAGCTGTTGGTGGTGGATTGGGATTAAGATTGGATCTTGACTTCCTAATCATACGTACAGATTTTGCAATCCCATTTAGGGTTCCATACCGTCCAAAAGACGACCGCTGGGTATTTAAATATATCGATATAAGAAATAGAGATTGGAGAAGGGAGAATTTGGTCTTCAACTTAGCAATAGGTTATCCATTCTAACAGAAAGAGCAACAATTAAATGTTGCTCTTTTTTTTGCTCAAAATTATTGAATTACATTAAATTGACGGTCCTGACGCTTCATTGACGATTATTTTTGTTAAATTTAAAGTAAATAAATATAACCCTTAACTATATGAAAATAACCGTAGTTGGAGCA
Organism: Sphingobacterium sp. 1.A.5; assembly: GCF_002734235.1. Lineage (NCBI taxonomy): Bacteria > Pseudomonadati > Bacteroidota > Sphingobacteriia > Sphingobacteriales > Sphingobacteriaceae > Sphingobacterium > Sphingobacterium sp. 1.A.5. The sequence goes on along the minus strand of NZ_PEBA01000064.1, from coordinate 125,445 downwards.
GGGGCAGTTGGAGCAACGACCGCTGATAATCTTGTTAGAAGAAATGTAGCTGAAGAAATCATTTTGTTGGACATTAAAGAAGGATTTGCTGAAGGCAAGGCTCAAGACATGATGCAGACTTCTGCATTATTGGGTTTTGACTCTACTATCAAAGGTGTAACAAATGATTATTTAGCGACAGCTGGATCAACCGTTGCAGTAATTACATCTGGGATTCCTAGAAAACCAGGTATGACTCGTGAAGAATTGATAGGCACCAATGCTAATATTGTTAAGTCCGTAGTAGAAAACTTAATCAAACATTCTCCAGATATTATCATTTTAATTGTATCGAATCCTATGGATACGATGACTTACCTAGCCTTAAAATCTAGTGGATTACCAAAAAACAGGATTATTGGAATGGGTGGAGCATTGGATTCAGCAAGGTTTAAATATCAGATTTCTGACAAACTGAATGCATCAGCCAATGATCTAAATGCAATTGTAATCGGAGGTCATGGCGACACTACCATGATTCCATTAATAAAACATGCAACATGGAACAGTGTTCCAGTTTCAGATTTCTTAACAGAAGAGGAAGAGCAGGAAATTGTGAAGAAAACCATGGTTGGAGGTGCTACTTTGACTGCCTTAATTGGTACTTCTGCATGGTATGCACCTGGTGCTGCAGCAGCTGCAATGGTTGAAAGCATAGTCAGAGACCAAAACAGATTGTTTACTGCGTCAGTATATTTAGAAGGCGAATATGGACAGGAAGATATCAATGTCGGTGTTCCAGTGATTATTAACGCAAAGGGTTGGGACCGTATCGTACCTATGAATCTTTCATCAGAAGAAGAAGAGCTGTTTAAAGCAAGTGCTGACGCTGTTAGAAAGATGAATGATGTTCTTTTTGATGAGGGCGTTTTGAAGAAATAAGATAAATTTTAAATTATAAATGCAAAATATTCCATTTGAAGTCATCGGCCTGCAAGCCGATGGCTTTCATATTATTACAGAAGTCGAAATTTTTGAGAAAAAATTCAAAATGGTCATTGATACAGGTGCCTCTAAAACTGTATTAGATAAAGAAACACTGTTGAGTTCAGGGATAAATGAAGAGGAATTCTTAATAACGGACATCCTTTCTACCGGATTAGGAACCAATAATATGCAGAGTTTTATGATTACTATTCCCTTAATGAAACTCTCAGATTGGTCTACACGAAACTTTACTGCAGCAGTATTAGACTTAAGTTCAATTAATTTTGCCTATAGCCAAATAGGTTTAGACCCTGTAATAGGCGTATTAGGTGGAGATATCCTTCAATTATTCGGGGCAAAAATTGATTACAAAAAGAATACGCTTACCTTAAATCAGCGTAAATTAAATTTGAATAATTTACGTTGAATATGTAATCTCAGATAGATATAAAACCCTAATGATATTAAAATACCACACCCTCCCATTACATAGAGGGTGTTTTTTATTCCAATAATTTCCGCTACCGCACCTGTCAATAAACTTCCTATTGGGAAAATCCCTTGAAATGCCATCACATAATAAGACATTGCCCTAGCTCGGTAAGCTGGCATTGCATGCGTTTGGATATAAGTATTTATAGATGAGTTCTGCATCATCATTGCAAATGAAACAGCACCCGTAAAGAATAAAGCCGACGGCAAATAATGAGCAAATGCTAACAAAACGAGCGAAATCCCCATAAAAAATGCTGCAAACATTACTCTGTATCTCAAGTTTTCGCCTGTCTTTAGTCTCGCCATATTAATAGCTCCAATCATGGCTCCCAATCCGGCAGCACTCTCGAACCATGAAAATGTTCTTTCATCACCATGAAAAAGCTCGCGTGCCACTGCAGGAAGCAAAGATGTATAAGGAATAACCAGTAAACTTGAAAATGTTAGAATAATGATTAAGGACGCGATATGGGGAGACCTTTTTAAGTAGTTAAATCCATGGACTAGTCCTTGGAATGCACTTTCATTGGGTATAATGATCACTCTTTCCTTTACATTCATCATTAACAAACAGATGATTACCGGTATAAAGCTCACAAAATTCAGGGTAAAACAGGCCAATTCACCGTATGTAGACAGCAAAATTCCACCGATCGCTGGACCTATCATCCTTGCAGCATTAAATATGGAACTATTTAATGCAATAGCATTGGGCAAATCCTTCCTTTCATCTACCAAATTTACTAATAAAGCTTGCCTGCCAAGCACATCAAACGCATTGACTACGCCCTGAATAAAACCTAGAATTGACAAATAGAGAACTGATTCCATCTTTAAATAGACCAATAAGGCCAATAATCCGGCTTGGATCATTAATCCAAATTGAGTAATCAGAACCAGCTTATATTTTTTATGCCTATCCACGAATGCACCAATGAATGGTGACAGAACTAGCGAGGGTAAAAGAGAAATAAAAGATACAAAGCCTAGCCAGAATACGGAGTCTGTAAGTTGGTAAACGAGCCAACTTATAGCTATCCTTTGCATCCAAGTACCTAATAGAGATATAGATTGACCTATGACATGTAATCGATAATTGGGATACTTAAGAGATCTAAATATTTGCATGAAATGCGAATTCTTGTTACAGCTTTTTTAAAGATAACGGATTGTAATTCAATTTGGAAGTCATTAAATAGAAGAACTATTAAAATACTTCAATCCTTTAATTTGATAACATTAAAAGGGTGTTAATTGTTGTAACATGGTTAAAATAATTCCAGATTTGAATAATTCTATTGGTTTAGAGGGTTATAACTTCAAATCTTAAAACAATATAACTACCTTTGCATGGTCCACGCAAGAATGCTGGAATACTACAAAACAAAATTAATTCAAATACTATCATGAAATTTTTTATTGATACCGCAAACCTTGAACAAATCAAAGAAGCTCAAGATCTTGGCGTTTTAGACGGAGTAACAACCAACCCTAGCTTAATGGCTAAAGAAGGTATTTCTGGTGAAGAAAATGTAATCAACCACTATAAAGCGATTTGCGACATCGTTGATGGTGATGTTAGCGCAGAGGTTATTTCAACAGATTATGAAGGAATGATCAAAGAAGGTGAAGCATTGGCGGCATTAGACAGCAAGATTGTTGTTAAAGTTCCGATGATTAAAGATGGTGTTAAAGCAATAAAATATTTCAGCAAAAAAGGAATTAAAACAAACTGTACGTTGGTTTTTTCTGCTGGTCAAGCATTATTAGCTGCAAAAGCAGGTGCTACGTATGTATCTCCTTTTATCGGTCGTTTGGATGATATTTCAGTAGATGGCTTAGGTTTAATCGAAGAAATCCGTGAGATTTACGACAATTATGGGTTTGAAACTCAAATCTTAGCGGCTTCAGTACGTCACAGCGCGCACATATTAGGCTGTGCTAAAATCGGCGCTGATGTTATGACAGGACCATTGTCAGCAATTACAGCTTTATTGAAACACCCTTTAACGGATAGCGGTTTAGCTCAATTCTTAGCAGACCACGCTAAAGCTGCAGGTAAATAATTCAAAATTATTCACAAAATATAAAGCCCTTACATCACCATGTAAGGGCTTTTTTATTACCCAAATTTATTCCGTAAATTTATATCATGAAAGCGGAACTGAGCATGGAATTGGAGCCTGAAAAATTAGAAGAATTCAGCCAAGTTTTAAAGACAAACCAACTAAAAGTTACTCAACCAAGACTTAGGGTTTTGGACATAATTTCTACAAAAACATCAGCCATTTCACAGCCAGAATTGGAGAAGATTTTGGGCAATGAAATTGACCGAGTTACTCTATACAGGATACTGGCAAGTTTTGAAGAAAAAGGAATTTTACACAAAGTTTTTGATCTGAACGGAACGGCAACTTATGCATTCTGTTCGACCAAGTGTACCTCGGATCACCACCATGATCAGCATGTACATTTCATTTGCTCAGTCTGCAATTCTGTCTTCTGTCTCGATGAAATAGCCCTTCCAAAAATTAGCTTACCAAACAACTTTTCATTGCATTCTATTGCCATTAATGCTGTAGGGATTTGTAACTCTTGCAACAAAAAAACAACTTAAAATCTCATAAAATTTATATAAATTGCCCATGAAAATCTTTCTCCAAAAGATTTTTCATGGGCAATATTTTTACACCAAAAACGTCTGCTAAACATAATTTTTATACTTTGCTAATTTTTAGTTATAAAATTTTTAAAAGTCTTATTTATAGAGTTTTACAATATTTTGAAATACTTATTAGTTTAATGTAAAAAGTTTAGCAATAACAACCTTTAAACAGTAATTTATTCATTTTGATTTGATAATCAGACAATTACATAATTAATATCTTAATATATTTTTAGCATATTAATCATATTTAATTAATAATCAGCACTATTTATAAGCTAAAATAGATTTTATATTTATATACAAATGGGATAAAATAATTATTACCCATTTTTTTTATTTAAAACAAAAATGGGCAGTTTTCAGTATATTAGTTTCGACGACTGGAGAAGCAGAAAATAAATAACAATAATTAGATACAACGCTACCCTCCTCTCCTAGCTTTCATCGGAAAATAAAATGATGAAAGAACAGACAAAACGACAGCATATGAAATCAAGAAAAGAGAATCCTTACAAAGAAGTTTTAACCCAACTGATCGTTGATATTTTTGAAAAATCCGGTAACACCGCACTTAACTATAAACAGGTAGCAGCAAAATTAAACATCACAGACAGTGACTCCAAAGTTGCGATTTCCGACATCCTTGCAGATGGGATAAAGTCTGGTCTTTTCAACCAACCTGACCGAGGTAAATTTCAGCTCAAACAGCTCCATGTGTATGTTACAGGAAAGGTGGATATGACCGCCGATGGATCGGCCTACATTGTACCAGATGATGAGGATGAAAACGACATTTACGTGGCACCTCGAAAACTAAGGCAGGCACTGCATAATGACATTGTCAAAGTCCATGTTTATGAACGCAAGAAAGGACGCAAGCGCGAAGGGGAAGTAGTTGAGATTTTACAAAGAGCGAAGACCGATTTCACAGGTACAATCGACATTTCCAAGACCTATGCATTTTTTCAACCCGATGATAGGAAAATGCTCCATGATATTTTTATTCCATTGGACAACCTTAACGGGGCAAAAAATGGAGAAAAAGTAGTCGTTTCAATTCTTGAATGGCCAAAGAATGCTAAAAACCCTATCGGTAAAGTAAAAAACATCCTAGGTAAAAAAGGCGAGAACAATACAGAAATGAATGCTATCTTGGCAGACTTTGGTTTTCCACTGGAATTTCCCAAAGCAGTCGAAGATGCTGCAAATGCAATTTCTGATGTCATTTCGGAAGAAGAGATTGCAAAACGCCAGGATTTCAGAGGCACTACAACATTTACTATTGACCCAGCTGACGCCAAAGATTTCGATGATGCTATTTCATTCAAAAAATTGGAGAATGGAAATTATGAAATCGGAGTTCATATCGCTGATGTGTCACACTATGTGATTCCAGATACCGTTTTAGATAAAGAAGCCTTTGAAAGGGGCACATCCGTTTATTTAGTTGACAGGGTGATTCCAATGCTACCTGAAAGGCTTTCAAACAATTTATGTTCCTTAAGGCCCAACGAAGATAAATTGTGTTTTTCCGCAGTTTTTGAACTTGATGATAAAGCAAATGTATTGGAACAATGGTTTGGAAGAACTGTTATACACTCCGATCGTAGATTCAGCTATGAAGAAGCTCAAGAAATTATCGAAGGAAAAGAAGATGAACTTTCAGAACCAATATTGAAACTGAACGAACTTGCAGAAATTCTTAGAGAACGAAAATTCAAAGCTGGAGCAATTAGTTTTGAAACCGATGAGGTAAAATTCAACCTCGATGAAAATGGCAAGCCAATTGGAGTATACACTAAAGTTAGAAAAGAAGCTCATAAATTAATTGAGGATTTTATGCTCCTTGCCAACAGGAAAGTTGCTGAATATATCGGCAGACAGGGAAAAGGCAAAAACAAACTTCCATTTGTTTATAGATTCCACGATGTACCTAATACCGAAACATTGACGAACTTCTCATTGTTCGCTTCGAGGTTTGGTCACCGTCTGAGTATAAAGACTGACAAAGAGGCTGCAAAGTCCTTAAATGCATTAATGACAAAAATCGAAGGCTCCAAAGAACAAAATCTTTTGACATCACTTGCCATTAGATCTATGGCAAAGGCGATTTATACAACTAAGAAGACCTCTCATTACGGTTTGGCCTTTGATTATTACACGCACTTCACCTCCCCTATCCGTCGTTACCCAGATGTTATGGTGCATAGATTACTGCAATATTATCTTGACGGTGGTAAGAAGGTCAATGCTGAACATTATGAAAAAATGTCGGAGCATTCGTCACAGATGGAGAAAAAAGCTGCGGAAGCAGAAAGAGCTTCAGTAAAATACAAACAAGCAGAATTCTTGCAAGACCAGATCGGTGTGGAATACAAAGGAATTGTTTCTGGTGTCACAGAATGGGGAATGTACGTTGAGATTGAGGAAAACAAGTGTGAGGGTATGGTACGCCTAAGAGATATCACCGATGACTTTTACACCTTAGACGAAAAGAACTTCGCAATTATCGGTCAGAGAAAGAAGAAAACCTATCAACTCGGTGATGAGGTCCAAATCAAAGTCAAAAAAGTCGATCTTGAGAAGAGACAGATTGATTTTACTTTGATAAGCTAAGTAGACAATAGACATAAGACATAAGACAATAGAACCTGCAAGAGTTAAATTTTGCAGGTTCATTTTGTATTTGGGTATTATGTCAATTACAAAAGAAATAATGTCTGAAATCGCCTTTGAACTATTAATGGTTGAAATCGCCTGTTGGAAATAAAAACTATAATTCAAGTTGTCTCAATTCTTCTGTCTTTTGTCTTATGTCTTATGTCTATTTTCAAAAAACTTAACATACAACTCTTTACACTTTAAATTATTCTTTATATCTTTGCGGACTTAAAAACATTTTTTAACAAAATCAAAAAAAGAAAAACAGGTAAATGCCTACTATTCAACAACTAGTTAGAAAAGGTAGAGTAGCTCTGGTAGACAAGAGTAAGTCACCAGCGTTGGACTCATGTCCACAGCGAAGAGGTGTGTGTACGCGTGTATACACTACTACCCCTAAAAAACCAAACTCAGCAATGCGTAAAGTAGCTCGTGTTCGTTTAACAAACGGTAAAGAGGTTAATGCTTACATCCCAGGAGAAGGCCACAACTTACAAGAGCACTCAATCGTATTAATTCGTGGCGGTCGTGTTAAAGACTTACCAGGAGTTCGTTACCACATCATTCGTGGTGCATTAGATACTTCAGGTGTTGCAGGTCGTAACCAACGTCGTTCTAAATACGGAACAAAACGTCCTAAACCAGGACAAGCAGCAGCTGCACCAGCAAAAGGTAAGAAAAAATAAACGGAGGAAAAGAAAATGAGAAAAGCAAAACCAAAAAAGAGAATCATTTTACCTGATCCAAAGTTTAACGATGTTCAGGTAACTCGTTTCGTAAACAATATGATGGTAGACGGTAAGAAATCTATCGCCTATTCAATTTTTTACGATGCAGTTGAATTAGTAGAGCAAAAGACTCAAGAGAATGGTCTTGAGACTTGGAAAAAAGCTCTTAACAATGTAATGCCAGCAGTAGAGGTTAAATCTCGTCGTGTTGGTGGTGCAAACTTCCAAGTACCAATGGAAGTTCGTCCTGAGCGCAAAATCGCTTTAGGTATGAAATGGTTAATTTCTTACGCACGCAGACGTGGTGAAAAAACTATGTTTGAAAAATTAGCGGGGGAAATCATTTCAGCTTCTAAAGGTGAAGGTGCTGCTGTTAAGAAGAAAGAAGATACGCACAAGATGGCTGAGGCTAACAAAGCGTTCTCACACTTCAGATTCTAATTTTGAACAAAAAGAATCAAATATGTTTACACCGACTTTAGATAATAGATTTTTCCATTATCAAAGTCGGTGTATTTATTTCTAAAGAAATAACAATCAGCCAATAGGCAAACTGCAATAAATAACATGGCAAAAGATTTAAAATTAGTAAGAAATATTGGTATCGCTGCACACATCGATGCTGGTAAAACAACAACTACAGAGCGTATATTATTCTACTCTGGTGTAAACCACAAGTTGGGAGAAACTCACGAAGGTTCTGCTACAACTGACTGGATGGCACAAGAGCAAGAGCGTGGTATCACGATTACCTCTGCAGCTGTAACTGTATTCTGGAACTACCGTAACAAAAAATACCAAGTAAACGTTATTGACACTCCAGGACACGTTGACTTTACTGTAGAAGTAAACCGTTCATTACGTGTACTTGATGGTCTTGTATTCTTGTTCTCTGCGGTTGATGGTGTTGAGCCTCAATCGGAGACTAACTGGCGTTTAGCGGATGGATACAAAGTTCCTCGTATAGGTTTCGTAAATAAAATGGACCGTTCTGGTGCTGACTTCTTAAAAGTAGTTAAGCAAGTAAAAGAAATGTTAGGTTCTGATGCAGTAGCTCTTCAATTACCTATCGGTGCTGAAGATAACTTCGAAGGTGTTGTTGACTTAATCAACAACCGTGGTATCGTTTGGAATGAAGCTGATAAAGGTATGACCTTTACTGAGGTTCCAATTCCAGAGGATATGTTGGAAGAGGTTGCTGAATACCGTGAGAAATTATTAGAAGCTGTTGCTGGATATGATGAGTCTTTGATGGAGAAATTCTTCGAAGATCCAGATTCATTGACAGAGCGCGAAATCTTAGACGCTTTACGTAAAGCAGTTTTAGATAATGCAATTGTTCCTATGGTTTGTGGTTCATCTTTCAAAAACAAAGGTGTTCAAACTATGCTTGACTTCGTTATGGAGTTATTGCCTTCACCATTGGATCAAGAGGCTGTTAAAGGTACTGACCCTCGTACTGGCGAAGAGATTGTTCGTAAGCCATCTGAGTCTGAGCCATTCGCAGCTTTAGGTTTCAAAATCGCTACTGACCCATTCGTAGGTCGTTTATGTTTCACTCGTGTTTATTCAGGAGTATTAGATGCTGGTTCTTATGTATTGAACACTCGTTCAGGCAACAAAGAGCGTATCTCTCGTATCTTCCAAATGCACGCGAACAAACAAAACCCAATCGAAAGAATTGGTGCTGGTGACATCGGTGCTGTTGTTGGTTTCAAAGACATCAAAACTGGTGATACTTTATGTGACGAGAAAAACCCTATCGTTCTTGAATCAATGGTTTTCCCTGAGCCAGTTATTGGTTTAGCGATCGAGCCTAAAACTCAAGCTGACGTAGATAAATTAGGTATCGGACTTAGCAAATTAGCTGAAGAGGATCCTACATTCGTAGTAAAAACTGACGAAGACACTGGTCAAACAGTTATTTCAGGTATGGGTGAGCTTCACTTAGATATCTTGATCGACCGTTTGAGACGTGAGTTCAAGGTTGAGGTAAACCAAGGTGCTCCTCAAGTTGCCTACAAAGAGTCTATCAACGGAACTACTGAACACCGTGAAGTTTACAAAAAACAATCAGGTGGTCGTGGTAAATTCGCGGATATCAAAGTTGTTATCTCTCCTGCAGATGAGGATTGGGATGTTGTTAAAAATCCTCTTCAATTCGTAAATGAAATCGTAGGTGGATCTATTCCTAAAGAATATATCCCTTCAGTTCAAAAAGGATTCGAAGTTTCCATGAAAAATGGTGTTTTAGCAGGTTACCAATTGTCAGGTATGAAAGTTCGTTTGATTGATGGTTCATTCCACGCAGTCGATTCAGACTCATTATCTTTCGAATTAGCAGCTAAGATGGCTTACCGTGCAGCACTTCCTAAATGTTCTCCAGTATTAATGGAGCCTATCATGAAAGTTGAAGTATTGACTCCAGAGGAAAACATGGGTGATGTAATGGGTGACTTGAACCGTCGTCGTGGCCAAATGCAAGGTTTGGATTCACGTAATGGAGCTCAAGTAATCAAAGCATTAGTACCACTTTCTGAAATGTTCGGATATGTAACTCAGTTACGTACGATCACTTCTGGCCGTGCAACTTCTACAATGGAATTTGATCACTACGAAGACGCTCCTCGTAACGTACAAGAAGATGTGATCTCAAAAGCTAAAGGAAAAGTTAAAGGTCTAGAAGATTAATCTTTAGAATTAAAATAAACCGATCCCTGGTTGTTAATAGCTCTAATCAGGGATCATCTTAAAAACAAAATATATAATGAGCCAAAGAATCAGAATTAAATTGAAATCATACGATTACAACTTGGTTGACAAATCAGCTGAGAAAATCGTAAAAACAGTAAAACCTACAGGTGCAGTTGTTAGTGGTCCTATTCCATTGCCTACTGAGAAAAAAATCTATACAGTTTTACGTTCTCCACACGTTAACAAAAAAGCACGTGAGCAATTCCAATTGTGTTCTTACAAGAGATTGTTAGACATCTACTCATCTAACTCAAAAACTGTTGATGCGTTGATGAAATTAGAATTACCTTCAGGTGTAGAAGTTGAAATCAAAGTGTGATAGATTTCGATAAGAAAAAAACTAAGAGCCCATTGAAAAATGGGCTCTTTTGTTTTTTTCTTATCGAGATTTGAGATGTGAGAATTGAGATTTGAGATATTAACCGGAAAATCATTTCTCAACTCTTATTTTCCAAAGAATACTTTCTATCGCACATCTCATATCCCATTTCTCCCATTGGACCTACTAATACCCTTTCTATCTAACATCTCATATCTCAAATCTCATATCTCCTTTAATAAATACTAATACCCTTTCTATCGCAAATCTCATGTCTCACATCTCATATCTAATCTCATATCTCACATCTCATATCTCATATCGATATCCATATCTAATCTCAAAACTGAAATCCTACACCGAAATTAAATGTTCTATATGAGGAAGAAGGTAATGAAACATTCTTTATTCCATTTAGATCTGTTAATCCGAGTCCATATCCAGCTTGAAATAAAAGGCCATTTTTCAATTTATAACCTAAACCAAAATTAACACCGGCATCTATCCTGTTCATGTATTTATTATTTCCACTGAATTTGATGTCAGATGACCTTTCTTGAGTCGAACCCGGCTCATAATTTGATTCCTTTATTTTTCCTGAAATATTATAGCCAATATATGGACCTGCCGAAAGAAAGATATCGCCATAACCAACAGGAACATAATAAATCATATTTATAGGAATTTCAATGGACATGGTATTCATAGTCCCTTTATAATCCCCCTTTATATCAGGATCCATGATAGAACCTGGAGCAATTGTTTTAGAACCTTTTCCCTGTAAGGACAAACCTGGTTGAATGGACAAGCGGGATGTCAGGGGAAATTCTGCAAATCCGGTAACAAAATAAGAAGGAGTGTAATTTTGGAATTTACGCTCCGTAATCTTGGAAAAATTCATTCCTGCTTTTAAACCATAAGTAGTTTGAGCATTCGCTGCAAAAATGGAAATAAAGGAAAATCCTAGAACTGATAAAATTGTTTTCATGATTCATAATTTAATTTTAGACCAAAATGTATTTTAAATTGTATTTAAATGAAGTTTTATAAGTTTCGTACTTTATGTTGCATGAAATATGAGATTTGAGATATTAACCGGGATATCATTTCTTAACTCTCAAGTCCTCATAGCTCACCTTCTATCCCATATCTCATATCTCAAATCTCATATCTCATATCTCACATCTCATATCTAATCTCAAAACTGAAATCCTACTCCGAAATTAATGGTTCGATTGGAGAAGGATTTACTGTTCTTGGAGGCGTTTAGATCGCTTAAACCTAGGCCATAACCTGCTTGGAACAATATTCCATTAGAAAGCTTATAACCTAGGCCAAAATTAAGGCCGGCATCTAGTCTATTCATGTTTTTGTCGTTTCCACTGAAGTTGACATCACGTTCACTTTCGCCATTTGGACCTGAATCTTTGATTTTCCCACTGATGTTATATCCAAGGTATGGTCCAGCAGAAATAAACATTTTCCCATTTCCGACTGGAACATAGTATACAGCATTTACAGGAATCTCAATAGACATCGTATTTAATGTTGATTTGTAGTCTTCCATTGGAGTTTGATCCCAGTTAAAACCTGCTGATTGAAATTTTGCACCTTTCCTTTGCAAGGATACACCCGGCTGAATAGAGAATTGAGAAGACAAAGGAATGTCTGCAAAACCAGTTATAAAGTAAGAGGGGTTGAACTTTTGATCTTCTAGATTGGAGACCTTTGATAGATTCATTCCAGCTTTTAGGCCATAAGTAGTTTGAGCCTGTAAGGCACAGATGGACAAGGCGCCAATTGCCATTGAGGATAAAATTTTTTTCATAATGATTATTTATAATGTGAACCCAAAAGTATTATACCTAACCACAAATAAATGTTACCAAACTGTTAATTAACAATATTTCACACAGGATAATTTTGCTGTAAAAGATAAAGACTCGCCTAAGCGAGTCCTTCTCTTTTTATTTAGCAAAATTCAGCTTAAAATTGGAATCCAACACCTATTGAAAATACTCTATTTGATAGTGCTTTTTCCTCCTTGTCAACATTCAAATCTGCTAGCCCTAATCCATAACCAGCATTTATCAATAGTCCACTAAAAAGCTTATAGCCTATCATAGCATTAATACCAAAATCAAGTGGTTTCATATTTTTATCCTTCCCTGAAAATTTAATTTTCTCTTCTGCGCTTTTACCATTGACCGTTTCCTTGTACTTTCCACTGATATTGTATCCAATGTAAGGTCCGGCACCAATAAATACTTCTCCAGTACCTGCAGGAATGTAATATACAGCGTTTACGGGTATTTCTATTGCCATAAGATTCGTACGAACAGAGGCTTCGTTTTCACCCTCTTTAATAGATGCTTTAGCACCCTTTCCTTGCAAAGATAAACCTGGTTGGATTGAAAATTGGTCAGCTAAAGGTAAATCAGCGAATGCAGTGACAAAATAGGACACATGACTCGGAGTCTTCACTCCTTTTTCAACTTCAATATTCATTTTTGCCATGTTGACTCCAGCCTTTAGACCAAATCCTGTCTGAGCCATAGCTCCAGGAATCGCAAATCCACATAGGATCGCCCATAATAAAACTTTTTTCATAAATCATAATTTATTGTTAATAAAGTAAATGTAATTTACTTTTATTATACTTTCAAAATAATTAACAATAAATTGAATGCTATTATTTACTATAAAGATTTTATTATAAAATTTTAAAAAATTCAATTAATTATTTTATTAAAATATTTGAAATCATTTAATTTTTCAATTATTTAATCAGCAGACGCAAAATAACATTTGAGGGCATTAAATGTTACAAGCAAAAAAAAAGGCAACCCTAACGGATTGCCCTTTATTTATTCACTAAGGCGATTAAGCCTTTTCAATTTGCTTAGAATTGGAAACCAAGACCGAATGATAAGGTACGGCTATTGATATTATCGCCATCTCCAGGATTAAGATTTGTTAACCCTAAACCATAACCAGCGTTGATTAATAATCCATTGTTGAATTTGTAACCACCTAGGAAGTTAACACCAGCATCAATAAGATTCATATCTTTATTATCTCCTGAAAATTCTAAATCCCATTCAGTTTCACCAGTATATCCAGCTAAATCTCCTTTTAATTTGTCTTTACCTGAAATATTGAATCCCACATAAGGACCAGCACCCAAGAAAACGTTACCTGCACCAGCTGGAATATAATATACAGCATTTACAGGAACTTCAAGAGACATTACATTTCTAGTATACTCTGCACTAGAGTTATCTAATGAACCAGTGAATTTAGTTCCTTTACCTTGTAATGAAACACCTGGTTGGATAGAGAACTGAGATGCTACTGGAATATCAGCAAAACCTGTTACGTGAAAAGACACGTTATTGCTTTGATCTGAACCAAGGTTTGAATATTTACCTAAGTTAACACCAGCTTTTAATCCGTAGCTAGTTTGAGCTTGTGCTCCAGCTGCTAATAAAAATGCAGCACCCATAGTAAGTAATAATTTTTTCATATTCTTTTTATTTTTTCTTATTTAATGGTCTCATTAATTGTAGTTGAGACACTGCAAGACTTGCAAAGTTTAGACCAAAATGAAAATTTTAAACAAATACCTTATTAAAACATTTATAATCAAGTGTTTATTTTTCAATAAATTTTATTTTCATCTTATGGTATCCCCTATAACCAATTAATTAAATTAAAAATCAATGCCTTAGAGATGTTAAGAAGAAATACCTAAACAAAAAGCGAAAAAGGTTTTTTTATTTTAAAATTTAATCCTATTTTTGCATGCCTGTAAGGGTAAAGGGTCGGATGGCCGAGTGGCTAGGCTGAGGTCTGCAAAACCTCCTACAGCGGTTCGAATCCGCTTCCGACCTCGTTAATAACAATTAAAAATATTTTATCACAATGGGAGTTACACGTTTAAAAAGAAAAGATAGAAGAAATAAAACTGTTGCACGCGTTGAAGTACAGTTTTTAAAGCTTGGCCGTAATATTGAACCAGGTTCAAAAAGCAAAATGCCGAAAAACAGCCAAATCACTAAGAATGACGCAATCTTAGATAAACTTTCAGCAGACGCTAAATAAGTTTAACAACAACATAAAAAAGCCTGTAGAATATCTACAGGCTTTTTATTTGTGCTACAATCTCCTCAACCTTCGCTTGAGAACTGTAAATTTCGTCCTCATCCATCCCATTCACAGAGTCTATTTTAAATTCCATTTTTGATTTCTCAATCACTTTTGCTGAAGAATGAATGCTTTTGGCACCCGTGTAATTCAAGATTGCTGTTACATTCGTTGCATCAACTCCAGAGCCTGGCATTATTTCTATTCTATCCCCAGCTTGCTGAACTAGTTTCTTTAGAAGATCCCTTCCCTCCCATGCTGTATTCTGTTGTCCTGAAGTCAATATCCGGTCACATCCTAGTTCAATGATATCCTCCAATGCCTGCATTGGATCCTTGCATCGATCAAATGCCCGATGGAATACAACACACATTGGTTTAGCTTCTGTTACCAAAATTTTCATTCTTTCTTTATCAACAGAACCATCAGCATTCAATATTCCAATGACAATTCCGTCACATCCCGCTTCTTTGCAATAAATAATATCTTGACGGATTTCGTTGAATTCATCATCGTTATAAAGGAAATCACCAGTCCTTGGCCTTATTAAAACATGTACACCGATATTTAAGCTGTCTCTTGTTAATTTGATCTGTCCATAAGATGGCGTTGTTCCTCCATTTTCTAAGTTCTGACACAACTCAATTCTACTTGCTCCACCAGCCTCTGCCTGCTTTGCTGAGAAAATTGAATTGGAACAAATTTCCAATTTTAAACCATTTATCTTAACTTCATTCATAAACCAAATATATTCCTTTTAAACCAGTATAACCGACATAATTATTTAATTCACATATAATCAATAAATTATTAAAACAAAATGAGATTATACTTGTTGAAAATCGTGCGAGCAAAATAACAACATTATGCCACTTATTTCAAAACAACGAGAAGTGCAGATTCATTTATCATCACTATATGATAACCTGCAAACTAGTGTCGAGAAAATGAAGAAGGAACTCAAGACCCATCGATCTGAGTATGAAGACGCCTGTCATTTACACATTAAGTCTGGCTTTCAACTTGAAAAGTTATGGCTTAAAGCAGACCGTAATTATCAGAACAAATTCCGTGAGTTCGAAACCCATTGTTTTCTATTAGATATTCTTTCTGATTATCGTGATGAAGAAGGAAATTTCATTCACATGGATGAATTTATCCTAACACTTGAATCGCTGCTCAAACAATTCGTAAAGCAGGAAGCTTACGAAACATGTGCTGTCATTAAAAAATGGCAGGACCATATTACAAACAAACACAGATAAATCAATTTATTTGCCTGTTTCTCTTTAGGAGAATTTCTTTTGGTCAACCGATATTTATCAAAAGAAATCCTAGAGAACAAAACCACACGTCTCCATACTGTCAAATTTGTAAATATTTTTTACCTTTGAATTATCCAATAGCATTAAAAGAAATTTAATTGCCAAAAGATACCGGTTCTTCAAATATTTTCTTTAAGATTTCCCAATTTTTATTTTCGTCGCAAAGAAGATCTCTCGCAGAAATACCATAATTGTTTTTCAAATCTGGGTTAGCACGATACTGCAGTAATAGAGATATTATATTTATATCTACGTTATCCATCATAGCTCGCCATAGAGCAGTATTACCAAAATGGTCCTGTAAATCAACTTCAATTCCAGATTTAAGTAATAACGACACCAAATCTAGTTGATTGCTTTCTACAGCAATATGTAAAACACTGAGTCCTTTTTTATCTTGATGGTTAAGGTTTGCATGCTGCCGAATGGCCCACTCTACTAGTTCCGGCTCACCATAAAGTGCAGCATTTAATAATAATGTCCTATTAAATCTATCGGTTTTATTAACACCATTCTTTCTATAATACTCTTTTACTTTATGAAACTCACAGCTTTTTATTGCTTCAATATGAGTGTCAATTTCTTTCAATTTTAAAGTCAAAGCTCTACTCCTTTCTTTTTGGATTCCAAAAAACCCGCTTTTAACAGTCTTGTAATTAGCTTTATCTAAAATAAGTTAACAAAAAAATTCATAAACTCAAAACATACCCTCCAAATCTCAAAACGTTTTCAAAAATTTCAACTTATGTTTTTACCATTTTTCTTTCAACAGTTCTTCTAGTTTTTCTATTTCTTTTTTATAGATAGTTTTTTTCCGGGTTCCAAAATATAGGATATTTTCCAGAGGGTCATCTCCTTCATATACCAGTTTTATTTTTCCTGACTCCAGAGCATCTTGACAAAGAAAATCAGGAACTACGGAAAACCCTTCAGAATTCCCAAGACAACGGATTATGGAAGAAATATTCGGGACGATATAATTGGGGCTAAAATCAGTATGTTCAGCAAAATGCTTCATCCAAAAGTGTTTAAGGTGAGCCATATCCGCAGCCGTACTATACCACAACTGTTTCTTCAGCCAAGCAGAAGCCTCCTTTAGCTTCCCAGAATTTAAAAGATTTTCTAATTCAATTGTGTCAGTTTTATTGCCAGCGACTAAAACAATTCTTTCTTTAGAAAATGGCTCATATTCCAAATTCTTCTGATTTCCTTTATGCGAAGAAACAATCAAATCCAATGACCCATTGTCCAAATCTTCTTGCATTTGTTCATATTCCCCAAATTTGATTATCAAATTAAAAGGCAATTCTGTTACATGTTCTTCCAATGTATACTGAAAGGTTTCAAAGCACATACCTATAGAGATGGTAGCGCGCTCAGTTTGAGAACGTTTATGAAATTGCTCCTCAGCCAATTCCAATTTACCTAAAGGTTCAAGGATAAAATTATAAAGAATCTTACCTCGTTCTGTAGGAACCATTTTTCTTGCTGATCTGTCAAACAGTTTTGTTCCTGTAAACGATTCTAAGGAATTTAGATGAAGGCTAACTCCAGGTTGAGAAATAAATAATTCTTGAGCCGCAGCAGACAAAGTTCCTGTTTCATAAATAGCTTTAAATGTTCGTAGCCACTCTAAATTCCATCGCATAACTATAATATTAATTATATAAACACCAAACTTAAATTATTTTAAATATACATAAAAGTAATAGAACTTTGTCATATCACAAATTATAATGATAGAAATATGAACATATTTATAATCAATGCAGGACAAGTCTTTTCACATTCAGGTGGAGCATTAAATCGCAGTATAACAGAATGGACGCGCAATTATTTTCAACAAAATGGTTATGACGTACGCGTAACAGACATCAATGATAAATTTGACCCCCTAGAAGAAGTGGAAAATTTCAAATGGGCAGATATCATAGTATATCATATGCCTATTTGGTGGTTTCAAGTTCCGAATAAGTTTAAATTTTATATTGATGAGGTATTCAATGCTGGCCATCAAAATGGAATGTACTTTAGCGATGGTAGAAGCAGAAAAAACACAGCAATAAATTACGGAAAAGGGGGCTTAATGCATGGGAAAAAATATATGGCCACCACTTCATGGAATGCTCCAGATACCGCTTTTACATTGGAAGGAGAATTCTTTGATCAAATATCTGTAGATAATGGCATCTTATATGGCTTCCATAAAATGAATCAATTTGTAGGAATGGAAAGAATCCCTGGTTTCCATTTGCACGATGTTGAAAAAAATGCAACTGCTGAAAGGATAAATAATTATCATCAGCAATATCTTAAACATTTAGCAAATGAATTCTCTGCCATAGAATCAGTCTGCGAATAAAATATAAATGGAAAAGCGAAACCGAAATTCGCTTTTCCATTTATATTATTTCAATTTGATTTCAGGGGCATTTTCTTTCACCCATTCTGTTACCGCAATTGGCACATCAGAACATAAATAGTCACTACCTAAATATACTCCCAAAAGGAAATCGTCAATTGACCTCCCTGGCCATAAGCTCACCGTTATTCCTTGTTTCTTTGCTTCGATCACCATATTTCTAGTTGTACCATGTACGCTGGCTCCAATTCTGTTGATTCCTAATTCTTTAGCTTCATCAACCACTTTTTGCGTCAAGCCTTCACCTTTAATAAAAAGCATGTCTACCTTTGGATAAGTCTTTTTCAAATATTGCAAAGGTCTTTTATCAAAAGACGTTAAAAGGTAATCTGACCCAGCAGGTTTATTTGAATATGTTTTCTCATAGAGCTGATCACAATATTTTTGTAAATCTTCCTCCGAATACATCGGTTTATTGGTTTTCATCTCAAACTCAATGTAAACCCCTGGCTTATCCTTAAAGAATTCTACCACCTCATCGAGAGTCGGTATTGGATTTCCTTTTTTCGTTTTTAGTTTTTTGATTTCTTCAAGAGTCATTTCCTCAATCTTTCCTTTAATTCCAACTATTCTTTCAAGGTTATCATCGTGAAAAATTACGAGTTGACCATCTTTCGTCAATCTTACATCCGTTTCGTAACCTCGCATTCCTTTTTCATAAGTTGCCTTAAAGGCTGAGATGGTATTCTCATCATACTCATGAGCCCCTGCTCTATGTGCAAATAATTTTACTTCAGCTTTCTGAGAAAATCCTTCAGGGATAAATGCAAATAAAAAAATCATAAGGACAAGGAGGTTGTTACAATTACTAGGTTTTGTTAAATAGGTTGATTTCATTTTTTAAGGTTTTGTTTTTCAAACTATAAATATAAGGGGATATATATTTTTCGAACAAATCAAACAGATTATTAATATAAAATTAATACAAAATCAACCAGAAAATATTCAGAATAAAATTGAACAATTATAAAATTTAATATAATTGATAAATATTTTTTATTTAATTTAATATTTAAATTATAAACATCTATTTATTCTTATTGGTGAATTTTAAAATTATTTAATCAAAAAATACCCGAAGACAGGTTCTTTTTCGGAATTCCAAATTAAAACTTAAGATTATGAAAAGTATCGGTTCAATTTTATTTATTTATGGTTTGTTAGCCATTATTATGAATTTTTTCAATGCTGTTCCAAGACTTCTTTTATGGATTTACAATTGGGGCGAAGGCACCGCTTGGGGCATAAAAATCGCCTTTGTAGTCGTTGGTGCAGTATTGTGGATTATCGGAAATAAAAACAAAGAAAAAGAATTGCTACCAGCGGAGGAGCCTAATAACGATCAAAAAACACAAATATAATTTTAACTACAAAAACCTCAGAACAATAAGTTTTGAGGCTTTTGGTTAGATTCGAAGGGAATCGCTAAAGTTATTTGACTGAATTTTAGTTTAAATAAACCGTTTTTTTCTCTTTTGCGGATTTCATTGCGGCCTCCAATATTTCAACCGCGATTACATTCACTTTCAATCCATATTGATCGAATTCCTGCATTTTGAAAGTTCCATTTACAACCGCTGCTAGGAATGAAAATGGATCATTGAAAGGTGCAGGTCTTGGTGGAAGCTTATGGATCTCCTCCGGTTTGTTTTCCTGCAATCTAGATCTCAATGTGGTTGGATCTACAGCAATAGCATATCCTTTATTGCCGTAAACTTCCATATCCTTTCTTGAAAAAGTCCAGTTCCAAGAACCCAGAATGATACATTGTGCTTTTGGATACTGCAAAACAATGGTTGCTTCATCATCAACATCTTTATATATCTCAGGTTTGTTCTGCTGAATAACGGCAGTTACTGAATTAGGTCTTTCTCCATTTAATAGCCATGTCATCAAGTTGGCACCGTAACATCCAAAATCAACTAAGGCTCCAGCCCCATTCTTTTTTGGATCTGTCAATATTTCTAAAAACTCGTTGCTTACACCAATTTCTTTTGGCCCTTGGTGACCATCATTAACCATTACTTTTCGGATTTCACCTAACTGGCCTGTTTCCAATAAATTTTTGATCTCTTGGTTGCTCTGGTACCATGAAGTCTCATAATTAGTCAACACATGGATGTTATATTTGTTGGCCAAATCCTCGATTTCAATTGCGTCAGCCAAGGAAGTTGCCAAAGGCTTTTCTACCATAACATGGATTTTCCGGGGAGCGCAAGCTCTTACTACATCAACATACTCACTAATGGCACCGAATGCCGATACTGCAGCAGGTCTCTTTTGTTCCAACATTTGATCCAGATCCGTAAAAAACATAGATCTATCTAAGTTATATCGCTTCGAATAACGCTCAATTAATTCAGGATTTGTTTCATATATCCCTACCAATTCCACATCGTTTTTGTCTTTACGATTAAAGATCCAATCTACATGACCATGACTGAGCCCGGCGATGGCAAGTTTCAGAGGAGTTTGTCCAAATGTTTCCATTGCAAACACAACAATAAACAAGGAAAGTAATAATGATCTCATAGGAATGACTTCTATAATTGTAATTATTTATTTAGGATGTATTCCTAAAATATGCAAAAAGAGTGAAAAATAGAATTTGAACTTTTCATACAATTGCCATTTTAGGAATATGATTTTGCAATACATCTCTCTATTTTTTACAAAAAATACATTTAAACGAAATTTCATCTTTTATTATTAGAAATATGTTAATTTAATCTCGTTTTATAACCAAAAATAAATTTTATGGAATTACCCTGGGCAGAGCCTTATAAGGTGAAGATGGTTGAAGAAATTTACATGTCTACCCGCGAGCAAAGAGAGAAATGGATCGATGAGGAAGGCAATAATTTATTCAACTTAGCAAGTGACCGAGTTTTTATTGATTTGCTGACCGACAGTGGAACGGGAGCCATGTCTGACCGGCAATGGGCAGAAATAATGATGGGTGACGAAAGCTATGCCGGATCTCAATCGTATTTGAAACTGAGAGAAGTGGTCAGGAATACCTTAGGATTTCCTTACTTTCTTCCTACTCATCAAGGACGTGCTGCCGAAAATGTCTTGTTCAGCATCTTAGTGAAAGAAAACAATGTAGTTCCTGGGAATTCACATTTTGACACGACGAAAGGACATATTGAGTTTCGCAAAGCACATGCAATTGACTGTACAATAGATGAAGCTTTTGATATCAATGATTTGCACCCTTTTAAAGGAAATATAGACCTCAAAAAATTAGAGGAAGTTTACAAGGCGCATCCAAAAGAAAACATCCCTTTTTGTATGATTACTGTTACCTGTAATTCATCGGGTGGTCAGCCAGTATCTATGGAGAATATTATTTCAGTAAAAGCACTTTCAGATAAATATGGAATTCCCGTTTTTTTCGATGCTGCTCGATTTGCTGAGAATGCATATTTTATTAAGGAAAGAGAGGAAGGATACCAAGACAAGAGCATCAAGGATATTGTCAAGGAAATGTTTTCTTATGGGGACGGATTTACCATGTCAGCAAAAAAAGATGGACTCGTTAATATTGGAGGACTTTTAGGCATGCGCAATGAACAGTTATACCGCGCTTGTGGCAATATGGGCATTATCTACGAAGGCTTTATTACGTATGGAGGATTGGCAGGACGTGACCTTGCAGCTTTGGCTCAGGGTTTATTGGAGTCGACGGAACTACCCTATTTGAAGGCTAGGATTGATCAAGTCGAATATCTTGGCAACAAATTAATAGAATATGGAATTCCTATTCAGAAACCGATCGGTGGACATGCCGTTTTTGTGGATGCTTTGAATTTTCTGACCAATGTCCCTCGGGAAGAATATCCAGCTCAAACCTTAGCTATAGAACTATATAAGGAAGCTGGTGTGAGAGGTGTAGAGATTGGAACACTATTGGCAGATCGCGACCCAGAAACTAGACAAGATCGGTTCCCTAAATTGGAACTTCTCCGTTTAGCTATTCCTCGGAGAACTTATACCTACAAACATTTAGATTATGTCGCTGTCGCTCTGAAAAACATTTTCGACCGTAGAGATGAAATTAAATCGGGATTGGAAATCGTATGGGAATCAGAAATATTGAGACACTTTACAATCTTGTTGAAGAAAAAATAAGATAGACATCCTTTCTTTAAAATAAACCAACCTTTATCTTTCAAATGATTCCAACAGATTCAAAAATGAGAGATAAAGGTTTTTTTTGCATTTTCCTTATTTGCGTCTTTATGCATCATTACTTCACAGGTTACTCCATTCCCTTTTTTATTACAATTTAATTTTATTTGATATAAATATTTTAATAAAGAAAAATTAGCATAAAATAGCATCCCACCCCTATTAAAATCCATATTTATTTAACAAAACGAAAGAAAAATTAACAATATTAAATTAAAATTTTTAGTAAACTTCCTAAATATTAAAACACATTTCTTATTTTTAGTCAGAGAATCAATTAAATTATTATAAACCTTATTAATTATTCAACATTTTCTTAACATAGAATTTACATTCCAATTGTAGTTTTGCGCAATGCAGTTCACAAGAAGTGCAACAAACAGCACTAATTGAAAATTAAAATAGTTCAATACCAACTATTTAAAATTTAACTGGATTTAAGGTGGTAAATCAAACCATTCAAAAAACCGCAATGTAGTTATTTTCTAATGTTTGCAGACCAAAAGTATTTTAATAATTAACTGTTTGATATTATTAACTAAATTTTTTAATGAAGAATCATTTTACAAAAATTAGCAAGTTAGGACTCCTGTTGATGCTCGGTCTCTCCTACACTACGCATGCTCGAGCAAATCTGAGTCATTTTCCGATGTCAGAATTTTCCGCTCAGGAAGTTATTGATGTTAAAATTACAGTCGTTGATGCAAAGACAGGAAATCCTTTAAATGGAGTTAACATCATGAACAATAACAAAGCTATTGGCTTTACCAATTCAAATGGTGTATTCCAAGGTTCTGTATTAAAAGGATCAACGATAAGCATTAAAATGATTGGTTATAATGCTACCTCTTTTAAGGCAGAAAAAGACAACTACACCATCCAATTAACGGAAGTTGATGAATCTATCGAAGAAGTTGTTGTTACAGCACTGGGCATAAAACGTGAGGAACAAGCCTTAGGGTATGCTGCAAGTACTGTGAAAGGGGAACAACTTACAGAGGCATTATCCAACAACTGGATGGATGCACTATCTGGTAAAGTCGCAGGTGTCAACTTAATGCGCTCCAATTCAGGACCTGTAGGTTCAACTAAAATTATCTTAAGAGGTGAGAACAATCTAACGGGTGAAAATGAAGCCTTGATTGTTGTTGATGGAGTAATTATTAATGGCGGGTCTGGACGTCGTTCTGCACTAGGTTCAGACAGTCCTTATGGAACGGGATCTGATAATATGCCTGTAGATTATGGCTCCGGTATGGATGACATCAATCCGGAAGATATAGAAAGTATTACCGTCCTCAAAGGACCTGGAGCCGCAGCACTTTATGGGCAAAGGGGCGCAAATGGTGCCG
This sequence comes from Sphingobacterium sp. 1.A.5, assembly GCF_002734235.1. NCBI lineage: Bacteria > Pseudomonadati > Bacteroidota > Sphingobacteriia > Sphingobacteriales > Sphingobacteriaceae > Sphingobacterium > Sphingobacterium sp. 1.A.5. The sequence goes on along the minus strand of NZ_PEBA01000064.1, from coordinate 101,415 downwards.
TAATCATTACTACAAAATCAGGAACTCAAAAATCAAAGGGAATTGGGATAACAGTGAATTCAAATACTTCTTTTGAATCCATGAACCGTTCTCCTGAACTGCAATACGTATATGGTCAGGGTCTTGATGGTGCTGCTCATTATTCATTTGGAAGTACGGTTGATGGTGGAAGTACAAGTGGAACGAGTTCTGCATATGGTCCTAAGTTCGATGGACAAGAATTTTTTCAATGGGACCCCTTGACACAGAAAGTTGGGGAGTCGCGAACTCCTTGGAGAGCATATGACGGCAAGAATGGAGTCAACGGATTCTTTGATGTCGGCCGTACATTCACAAACTCTGTTTCCATTGATGGTAGCACTGATAAAACTACTGCAAGATTTTCAGCTACCAACGTTCAGAACAAATGGATTGTACCAAATACAGGTTATAAACGCAATACATTGGCCCTTTCGGTTAATTCAAAAGTTACTGATAAACTAACAATCAATTCGAAAATCAACTACAACAACCGTTGGTCCGACAATTTACCTGGTTCAGGTTATGGAAATCAATCGTTGATGTACTGGTATATTTTTTGGCAACCTAGCGCAGATATCAATTGGCTACGGAACTACTGGGTAAATGGTGAAGAAGATCGTAAGATTTCCTATCCATTCAGTACTTATCCTGAGAATCCATATGCCATTTCTTATGAATTCATTAATGCCAACAACAGGCATACCATCACCGGTAACGCTCAGGCAAGCTATCAGTTCTCTCCAAATCTAATGGCTCAGGTTCGGGCTGCAATGGACATGTCAACAGAGGACAGAAATCAAAATCGCCCCTATGATGCAGGTTCCAGATTGCGTGAAGGTTCTTACCGTAGTCAATCGGTATTTTCAAGAGAAACAAATCTAGATTTCTTGGTTAGATATAACAAAGAAATCAATGAAGATTTTGACTTTTCAGTTACGGCGGGTGGAAGTACACTTCGTAACGAATACAGAAGAGATGAATTAACCTCTGATGGTTTATTTTATCCAGGAGTCTACAACCATGGAAACGCTAGATATGGTGTTAAAACAAAACAAATTATAGAAAAGTTTGAAACCAACAGTATCTATGGGTTGATCACAACAGGTTACAAGGAATTCTTATATCTTGATGCGACAGCTCGTATGGACTGGACCAGTACGCTAGCTACAATCTATTACCCAGATAAGAAATTAAACTTCTTCTATCCGTCGATCAATGGTAGTTTTGTGTTCTCTAAACTATGGGAATTACCAGAATTCATCAATTTCGGTAAAATCAGGGCATCATTTGCTGGAACAGGATCTGGAGTTCAGAGACCTTATCAAACTTCTTTTGTTTATGAAAACCCAAATTCATTAATCGGAGGAGCTTTATCAAATCCTACTAGCTTAGTTAACCCGTTAATTCGTCCTCTTCGCACGACATCTCTTGAATTCGGTACGGATATCCGTATGTTAAAGAACCGCATAAAATTAGACGTCGCATGGTATAAAGCTAATTCTATGGACCAACACTTATATAGATTCGTTGACCCAGCATCTGGTGTTAGCAGGTTCTTGGTGAACTTTGGTGAAGTAGAAAATAAAGGATTGGAAATCAGCTTAAATACGGATCAAGTAAAAAAGGATGACTTCACTTGGTCATCGATGTTAACCTTCACAACCAATAAAAATGAAATCAAACAATTAACGGACAGCTCAATTGTTCTTCAACAACGATCAGTAGGATCTGGTCAGATTGTGGGTATGGTCGGTGGAAGTTTAGGGGATCTATATGGAATCGGATATTTAAGAGCGCCTGATGGTCAGGTAATTTACGATGAATCGACAGGTTATGCCAAATTGACTAATCAAGTTGTTTATCTAGGGAATACGATCCCTAAAGGAAAAGCTTCTTTTGGAAATAGCTTTTCTTATAAAGGACTTCGTTTAAATGTTTTGTTTGACACACAATGGGGTGGCGTTGGACATTCTTTGACCCATTATAAACTTGCAGAACAAGGTAAAACAGTCAACACGTTGCCAGGCAGATATAGTGGTATGATCGGTAACGGTGTAATCCAGAATGCAGATGGCACTTTCCGTCCTAATGATGTTGTTGCTAAAAATATCGATGAATATTATAGATCACATTTTGGACAGGACAATGCTGAGGGCAGCACCTTCCCTACTGACTTCATCAAATTTAGGGAAGCACGTTTAGACTATTCATTAAGTAAGAACCTGGTATCACGTTTAGGCATTAACCGTGCTACGATTGGAGTTTATGGTCGTGATCTATTTATATGGACAAAATGGCCGGCATTTGACCCTGAATTTGGAACACTTGATGGTGGTGATATTGTCAAAGGATTTGAAATCGCACAATTCCCTTCAACACGCACCTTTGGTTTTAACCTTATCGTAGGCTTTTAATTTGAAAATTATGAAACTGAAAAATATATTTATACTTGGGTTATTGAGTGTTTTGACCTTAGTATCTTGTGACAAAGGGTTCAATGAGCTCAATATAGATCCCACCAAAACAACAGAAGCATATCCTGAACAATTCATGACCCATGCTTTGATGCAGACGGTTTCGGCAAATATGAACCGAAACAGAGGATTTAACAATGAATTGATGCAAGTAACTGTTTCTATCGGCGATGGAGAATATAAGGTCTTCAGGTATGATTTCAGAAGAAGTTGGTCTGATTACCTATGGAGCAGCCATTTCTTGAATATGTCGAATTATAAAGACATGTATGCTAAAGCAGCGAATGAATTAACTTTAAATCCATCTTACCAAGGAATTTCATTGATTTTACAAACTTGGACCTATTCTATCCTTACAGATACTTATGGCGACATTCCATATTCCCAATCTACTCAGGGAAGAGATTCCTTGCTATTTGAACCCAAATTCGATGCTCAAAAAGATATCTATGCGGATATGTTTGCAAAGCTGGATACCGCAAACAATCTTTTGAAAGCAAATACGGGAATAAATGCAACAGTGGACCCTGTTTTTGCTGGAGATGTGGCTAAATGGAGAAAATTTGGAAATTCTTTGTACTTACGCTTGTTATTGCGAGTTGCTCATAAAGCTGAAATGAAAGAATATGCTGTAGGGAAAATTAAGGAAATATTAGAAACAAACAGTTCGAATTACCCAGTTATATCAAACAACGAGGAATCAGCGATTTTAAGATGGACTGGAGAGGGCGTATTTATTTCGCCATTCATGTCCACTCGTGTACAAGATTTTAGGGCAACGGCTATAGCAGAATATTTTATTGATTTTCTTAGAGACACAAACGATCCTCGCTTGAATATTCCGGAATACGGAACTTCCGGAGTAAACCGTTGGGGTATCGCTCCAGTTTCTGGAAATTTTGTTGGCGTTCCGAGTGGATATGCTGCAGGAAGTGAAGATTACTCGAAGATGTCATATTTCTACTCAGCAGACCAAAATAATGGAGTAAACAGCATCCAACAAGAACCATTGACCGGCATGATCATGAATTTTGCTGAAGTGGAATTTATCAAGGCTGAGGCTATGTTAAAAGGTTATATTACGGGAGATCCCAGTGTTCCATTTTACTCTGGAGCTGAAAACTCCATTAAGCTCTGGGTTCCAACATGGGCAGATGATATTAAAGAACATTTAGCTGCTTCTGATGTAGCTTGGGATCCTGCAGCATCATTTGACAAGAAGATGGAAAAAATACACCAACAAAAATATTTCGCTTTATTCTTAGTGGATTTGCAACAATGGTTTGAATATCGAAGAACAGGACACCCGATTCTTCCGAAGGGAGAAGGCTTAAAGAACAATGGCGAGATGCCTGCCCGTATGCAGTATCCTGTTTATGTTCAATCTTCCAATCCAACAAGTTACAGAGAAGCTGTGGCGCGTCAAGGAGCAGATGAAATCAATACAAAAATGTGGTGGCAAAAACCTTAATCAAAAGAAATTATTGACATGAAAAGTATTATAAAACAAATAATTGGATTTGCGGTTTTGTTGGGCATTACGGCAAGCTGTGCTGACACAAACTACCCTGGGGGAGAAGTAAATCCTACGATTGGAATCTATGATGTACGCAATTTATATAAAGGTTCGCCAGTCAGTTTAAATGTGGAGTCATTGGGAGGATCCAACAATATTTCAGCAACTGTTATTTCTGACCATTCTGCAGGCAACATTCCTGAAGGATTATTAATTGTTCAAGACGCTCAACGGCTGGATCTTTTGCGAGGAATCGCTATACCATTGGGTTCCCAGGCAAAAGATTTTGTACCTGGAGATTCACTGGTTATCAATATAGACGGAGCAGAACTTGACCGAGTGGATGATGTACTTCAAATCAAAAACATCACCATTGATAAAATTCAAAAAGTAGCATCTGGGAAAACAGTCTTTGCTACGATGACCAATACAGCAAGAATTGCTGCAAAACCATATGATTATGAAAGCACATTGGTTGCTATTGTTAAAGGAGGCTATGAATATAGCCCTACAGAAGGTCAGGTAATCTCTGGGGACCAAACAATTAATGATGGATTTGGAACCATTACATTAACAACAGATGCTTCATCTTCTATCGCGAATTTGCCTCAATATAAAATGGCAAATTACTATGGTATTATTTTCACTAAGACAGTTCAGGATAGTGTTATAGGATACCAACGATTGAGGAAAAAGAGTGATTTGGTGGAACTTAAGTCAGAGTACAAAGTTCCAAAAGCCATCATTACCGGATGGACAAATGACCCTAAAGGAACGGATTCAAACAACGAATATATTCAGTTTATGGCAACTGAAGATATTGATTTCTCCAAGACTCCATTCTCAGTCGTGACAACAAATAATGCCAATGCATCTACTCCGACCGGATTTCCTCGAAAAGGATGGGCGACAGGAGGTATGCGTACTTATAAATTCAATTTGACCAGTGGTTTCGCAAAGAAAGGAACCTTGTTTTATGTGGGTGGTTCAAAAAAATTGATAATGAGTACTGGATCAACTAGTATCGCTGATGCGAATTGGATTACTTCATATGACTATGCTGGAAATGATGGTCAAGGATTTGGCAATAAAACAAGCAACTTATTAGCAAACAGTGGTAACGCTTATGGAATAGCCATTTTTCAAGGAACAGAAGTTACAGAACAGTCTATTCCTGAAGATGTCATTTTCGTAGCTACAGGCGGGAGTCTAGTTGGTAATGGTTTGGGTTATCGAATTGCCAATACAGATTTTTATGATATCATCAATCCAGTTTCTTTAAAAGAACAACCCTTTTATCGTTCAGGATCGAATAACAACAATATACCTTATAATACTCCTTCAGATGCAGGTTATTTTAATATGATGGGAGGAGAATATAACATCAAATTAAGCAGGTGGACGAAAGCTAGAGTTAAGTATGCTCCTATTTTGGAGAAAACTTCAACATTGGCAGATATTGAGAATCCAGAGTTTCTTACGAAACTTATAGATTAACAATGGAATATATTGAATAAAAGGGAGGTTTTTGACCTCCCTTTTATTTTTTCAATCTTTTACGCTATACTTGGTTTTTTCTAATTACCAACAAAATCCTTATCACTCAATGTATTGATAAAAGATATAATATCTAATTTTTCGCTTTCAGTCATTTCTATTCTATTTCCTTTATTTTTCAATACAGGATCTAGGTTGCTTGCATTTTCAACACCAGCATCCAAATAATCCAACACTGCCTTTAAAGTGGGAAATTGTCCAAAGCTACCATATGGTGCAGTAAACTCGGCATTTCTCAAGGAAGGAACCCTAAATGCCATATAATCTTCTAATTTACCAGTAACCCTCGCTCGCCCAGCTTCTTCAGAACTAGGGTTTAATGGGAATCCGATATTCCTAAAGCTTTGGTCTGTAAATAATTCACCGCTATGGCAATTGGCACATTTGAGCTGGAATACAGCATAGCCTCTTGCTTCTGAATCTGTAAACTTCTCCCCTTGTTTTCTTTTCACCCTATCATATTTACTGTTAGCTGAAACCAACATATAAGCATATTGAGCTATACTTTTATAGATTCTTTCAGCAGTAACTTCCGAATCCCCAAACGCCTTGAAGAATAAGTCTGCATAATCTTTATCTACCTTTAATTTGCCAATTACCTCTAGAATTGAGGAATTCATTTCTTCATGGGTGATGATGGGAACCAAGGGTTGATTTTCTAGTTCAAGGATATTTCCATCCCAATTATAGAATTCCATAAAAGCTAGGTTTTGGATTGGAGGAGTATTACGCAGTCCAACTCGATTATAGATGCCAATAGCTTTTGGATTATTATCTGCAAAAGCATTTGATTGATTGTGACAACTCGCACATGAAATCGTGTTGTTTCCGCTTAACCTTTTTTCATTAAACAATTTTTCCCCCAACTGGACTCCGTATTTAGTTGGCCTATTATCCAAAACCGCACTATTGACCTTTGGAAATCCAATAGGTAAGTTCAACGGAACTTCTGGATTATCAATGGACACAGGTAGGTCCACCTCATCTCTTTTACAAGCAATAAGAAGAATGAAAACGCTTAATATAAATAATATCTTTTTCATGAATGAAAGAGATATGGTCGTCATTTTAATGAATGACGACCACATCCTTTGTTTATTAATTTTCTACTTTACTGATGGAGAATATTCCAGAAAGATCGCTAGTTCCGTTTCCACCGAGGTTGTCTACAAATTTTACCATTTCCATTGCTGTATGTAAACTTGGCGTAGCATTTCCGGCACCTAAGGTTATGGTATTTGTTTTTCCACTCAATAATTTATCAAAATCAGCATCAATGGTTATTTTTGGAGATTTCTTGCTGACCGATGCTGTTTGAGGCAATTTTAAGGTAATATCTCTGTAGGCATCCACTCCTTGTTTATAGGTAGATTCATCATCCTTCTTGCCCGCTACGGTGCTACCGGTATGGATGGAAAGGGTTTTATTGTCTGTACCATAGAAACCTTCGATTTTGGCAAATCGGTAGCCTGTACCCCATTCCCAATGCATTTTAGTATCGTTTGCTCCAGCTTGACTATAAAAGGCTGGAAACCTGGTTTCATCCAATTTATTTAAATCAGTTTTAACACCTAAACCGAATTTAATTTCCTTGTACTCTCCTACCGGGATATTTGTTAATTTGTAATCCAAGGTCTGTACTTTTGAATGATCAATTACCGTCGCACCATTGTCTAGGTTGTTGATATTGTAAGGCAATTCTGTTCCATCGTCTTTGATCAATCTGATATTACTGATTACGTACTTTAATTCTGAAAAATGATGAATTTGATTAGCCGCTGATGTATTTTTTGTTGCTGCAGTTGAAGTAGCATCACCCAATACAATGGTTTTTCCTTTGAAAGTATTGTTGAAATGCAGAGTTACTTCATTGGCAACTTGTTCACTGTCCTCTTTACTACAAGAAGTTAATATTGATACGGCTAATATTAGAGTTAAATACTTTGATAATAATTTCATTTGATATTTATTTTTAAATTTTGAATTTTTATTAATTGAGTTTTTCAATCGGTATTTTAACAATATAGTGGTGGTGGAATAAATATCTCTAGCTCAGGTTCTTTATAGGTTTTATCTTTATAAGAAGAATAGTTTTTATTAATATTTACTGAAAGAGACTTTGGCAACAATTCGAAATACACCGCAGCATACAGATCTACCTTTTTATAGTTTTGCAGCAAGTTTTTTTTGTCGTTTTTATTTTGTGCCTTTTCCAGTTTCTTCTTCAGGAAACAGTGACCATGACAGTTCAAAGCTGGCCTATTTTTATTGATGCAATATTGTTCCTCAATTTGTTTTTGATTTAGTATAAAGTGCGTATAAATGATGGTTTGCTGAAAACCTATCAGCAAAGACAAAAACATCATTAAAACACTTACAAACTGTTTCATCCCTATCAAAAACTTATTTTCAAAGCCACAAACATGTTCCTTCCCATTCTTGGGATATTTCCCCAGTCTGCATAGGTACTGTAGTATTTATTAAATATATTTTCTGCACCAATCTGTACGGATGCCTTATATTGTCGAAATGGCATGGAATAATCGGCAGAGGCATTAAATACGGTATATGCTGGAGTTTGATCTTCTCCATATTCAGGGCTGAAATCCTTATGCTCCAGATCTCCATTCAAAGAAGCCCGTATTCCAAAGTTTTGATGCATATAATGCACGGATGTCATATAACTCAAAGGCCTGATAAAGGGTAAATTCCCACCTTTATGATCTTGAGATTTTGCATAGGTCAAAGTTCCTTTCCAATGCAGATGCTCCAAGATATCGTAATTGGCATTCAAGGCGAAGTTAAAAAGCTTGGCATGATCCAAAGATGTATATCCCTTCACTCCTACTGACTGATAATTCATGGGACTTCCCAAGCTCAAGATTTTTCCAACGATATAATCCTTTATGTAGAAATAATTGACCTTAGCTTCAATTGTCAACTTTTCAGTTTTATAGCCTGCACTAGCATTCGCTTCATATGATATTTCATTTTTGAGGTCTGGGTTTCCGATATAATCATATCTATCGAAACTGTTATAGATATAATATCCATATCCTTCTGAAACTGAGGGAGCTCTATGTCCATAGCCTGTGCCAACGGAAAACTCGAATTGATTCAAAGAAAGATGATAGCTTGCATGCAATCCTGGCAACACCCTGTTTTTCTCTTGGGGTGTCCCTGGGTGAAAGATCCAATTGAATTCAGGGTATTTTACTTTATTATAATTCCAGCTCAACGTACCTCCAAAATTCAAGTGTGAAAAGTCATTAAATTCCCAAGAGTTGTTGATAGAAACGCCTGCAAATCGGGTGGTAACCCAAGGCCAACTATATGCAAACATTGTTTTTTTTGACCTATCTTGAGGGTACATGGTCATTTCGGCAATAGAAAGGTTTTCATAGGCATTTAATTGAATTTCCGAACTGAAACGATTGTTTTTAAGATTTACCTTGGAAACCAATCCATAGGTATTGCTCCATCCGGGCATATCCATGTGAACCAAATTTTCAGGTCGTTTTGTATCGTCCATATAGTGTTCTATGGCATTAAAATACAGCTTCGTATCCCACACTTTTACTATCCCTTTTTCAAACATTTGTTTATAGGCTGCAGAAGTAATAATAGCTCTAGAGAGCCATAGATCCATAGGCAGCGCAGGATAACCAACATCTTTTGCTCGATCAAAAATTGCATCTATTTTAATCGAGGAAAGCTCATTCGTTTTATAGGCTAAACCTAATGAGGCATTCAGTTTGTTATATTGAGAATGGTTTACTTCATGATCATGACCATCATAGTAATTCCCAGCTTTTCTTAAAGCAATACTTCCGTCAGCTACAAAACGATTACTTGAATATGAAAGGTTACCAAGGTTGAAATATTGCTTGTTATTAAATTCAAAGCCTGTTTGATAGGCTCCAGACCAAGTCTTTTGTTCTGAAAAGGAAGTACTTTTTCTTTTCAGGTCGATACTTCCGGCTACCGTTGCGCCATGCATGGAACCTTCTTGACCTGATGTCACATCGATGCTAGATAGATTATTGCTTTCAACATAGGATGTGATGGGATCCATTTTATCCGTACAAGCTCCAAAGACATGCATACCATCAATCGTTATGGTTGATCGTTCCGAACTCATGTTGTTCAGCAATGGCTCCCATGCGTATGCTCCTCTTTTAATGAAACTGATATTGTCTGAGGAAGCTAAATATTCATCGACAGATACTGCCATTTTAAGGTCGGTTTGGATTTTCCTTTTGATAAACCCCTTAACCCTTACCTCTTCAATTTTTTCTACGGTATCTTTCTGAACGTCTGTTTGTTGTGCGTTCACATTTATTCCAATGCATAGAACTATTAAGGTTATACTAATTCTCTTCATGACTATCAGAATAAAATATCAATGTGCAACTCACTTTTTACACCTTCCACACCTGGTGTGAAAGTGGTTGGAACTATTGTACCTTTCAAGATTTTACCAACCTGATTTTGCATGATAAAATTCAAGGTCCAGTTTCCTGTCATGGTATAGTTCACTACACCATGGTAGAGGCCATCATCTCCTTGTATGAGATCCTTATTATTGGGTGAAGAGTGATTTCCCATGGATGGTTCGGGCATCCTCGGATCTAATTGAAGGACATAATCCTTCGCTTCAGAAAAAGAAAATTGAGTTTCGTCAGGAAATTCTGCTGCTATGGCTGTATTAGGCTTGTTATATTTATAAATTCCAGCGACAATATCATTTTCGCCAACTTTTGGATTTCGAGGTGAAATTAAAGCGATCCAATATTGCTCGTTGTCATTGCCAATAAAGGATGTCATATTTAAGTTTTTGTTGGTTTGCTCTTGTACTTTTATTTCTTTATTTACCTTGACAATTTTTGCCGCCTCATTTATTTTGAGGTATAGTTTCCAAGTAAATTGATTTGCACTTACTTCTGGAAACACGGCATATCCTGAATAGCTTTCGTCGGATTCATTAAACTTCAAATTATATAAATGTGGACCAGAAAATTTACTCCCTTTTGCATCAGTAGATATTGGCAAAAGCGAAACTTCGGCTGCTTTTACTTTCTTTTTTGACTGAGCATTTACAACATTTATTTTTAACTCATTATAACCTTTATAAAAGGCTCCGTTCTCTGTTAATATACTGATTTCGTAACCAGCATCTTTTATTAAAATAGCCTCTTTAAATCCAGATTCACCTGGTGTTATAGGCTTAATTTCTCCTTCATAGTCAGTCTTCGCTTTTGTACAGGACGCCAACATCAAGCACATAGCTGCAAGAAATATTAGTAATCTTTTCATCTAAAATGAATTGATAATCAATTGATTCTTAAATAATAAATTTTGGGATTGGAGGTGAATAAATAGGAAATTTACTCTTGTTGCTTTCAGAAAATGAAAGTTAAACTAGAGTGGATTGTTTATTCAACCTTTTAAGGAATAGTTTAGGCAATTGGAGGGCGAAAAACCGATGAATGGTGGTTGAATCTATAATCAACTAAATAAGTAGAGAAATGTGTTTCTACAATTTCCTCTTTAGTTACTTTTAAATCAAAAACAGGTTGAGATTTATGAACATATAGCGAGTTATATTCATAGATGATCAAGTTCTTTTTAGAGTCTTCTTTCTCCTGTTCTTTTATTTTTTTCATCAGAACACACTGACCGTTACAGTGTAGGTCTGGTCGATCCTTATTGATACATTGGGCAATGTATTCAGGTAAATGGATCTCATAATCCATAGTCATAAAACATCGATAGAACGATTGTAAGGTCAATGCAAGTAAAAGAAAATATGTGCAGAAACGTTTCAAAACCTATAAATTGTTTTATGTCTTAAATTATTATCGCCAAATATACGGAAAGATTTATCAGCATAAATGATAATCATCATTAAATTTTGTTTTTGAAGGCATTCCGAATTAATCCTATCGTTTTTCTATCTTTATAAATCTAGTTTATTTAAAAATATTGCTTTATGGAAAGGTTTTTTGAGAAGTTAAATCAACAATTAGAATATAATTCCGGAAAAGAGATAGAAGAAATTCAGGAGATTTTAAAATTTTCGAACCTTTCTGAAGAACAACATCAATCTTTCAACAGGAATTTGGTTGATAAAGCTTGTGTCAATCTTCATTTCCATCCTGACAGATATTTGAAAGATGGCTCTCAAATTATTGACGGCTTAATACAAACCGGGGAATATCTTAATCAATATCAGACCCAAGTATCATCAGGAAGCTTGAGTGCTAAAATTGGTGGCGACAGGGATAAATGGGAAAATAAATTATTCAATAATCTTTTTGGTTCAAGCACAAAAGACCGTCCTAAATATGGAGCTTTAAATCTGACTGGCACAAGTGACGGAGCCTCTCCGAGGTTTGGTTCTTGTTATTTTATCACTTACCCTGAGATAAAATCCAAGTGCACTTTTACATATGGAGATTCCTATCTTCTTCCAAAAGAAAGAGGAACAATCCAGAACCTTATCCAAGTATATGCACGGTTGTATCATGATATTTTCACCAGGAATTCTGCCCTTGGATTCTACTATAAAAATCTTACAGATTTTTACGACAAGACGAATCACTTCCTTGAATCCAATACTTTGCACAATATGCTTTCACACAACTTGGACTTTTATATTGAGAGCCAAATTCATGAGCAAGTAGATCTTCAAAAGGATGTTTCCACACTTGTGGTAGATCCTTCCTATCAAGGAACTGAATTGGAAAATAGGATTCATGAACTTTGCGACAAATTTGATATTTCATTGATCTGGAACCAAGGATATTCTATAGACCTGAATAATTTCCCAAATAACTTCAGGGGAGTTGAAACATTTGAGTTCGCTGAATATATTGCCGAAGAGAACAAAATAAATGCTTACATCCTCGGCAAAGCATTATCCAATAAAAAGCTGAAATCAAAGTTCAAGGACTCCTTTCAATTGGCCAAATACACTTGGCATTGCCTAGTCAAATTTGGAGAATAGGCATCCAAAATTTTTATTTGTAATCTGGAATATTCTTTCCAAGTATTATATCACGTTCCACATGGAGCATTCCATCTATTTTATAGGGTTTTACGACTCCAGCCCCTCCTATTTTAGACATTTTTTGCAATTACATATTGTGAAGAAATAATAATCAAATTTTAAAAAATGTATTTACGGTAACCCGTAATATTAAGTATCAAACATTCTATAATTTGGTTAATCTTTCACACTATGTAAATATAAATTATCCATGAAATTTGCTTATATTATTTTAACCTTAATACTCTTTTTCTTTATTCAAACAGTGTTTTCACAAGAAAATAGGTTATTGACCTCAAATTTTAAAGAAGACAACCATGGTAGATGTACCGGATCTGCATTCTGTACAGCATGCACTACTTGCAGCAGTTGTAAGCATTGTAATAGAGACGGTGGATCATGTGGAGTATGCTCTTCTTCTAATTCAAGAGAAACATCTCCTTATGCGTATAAAAAGGCAGTGTCCAAAAAAAAGAAAATTAACAATTACCCTAATAATAATTCTAAGTCAATAAACAACTCTGGAAAAGATTTCAAAAGATATGTGTTTACAAATGCAAATGTTAATTTGAGAAAAGGTCCAGGAACTAATTATGAGAAAATTATTTTGATTGGCAAATTTGAAAAATTAGAACATATTTCAACAAACGGAAATTGGCTAAAGGTAAAATTCTTAAATAAAACTGGTTATGTCAATCGATCATATATTTCGACTCTTTAGTAGTTCAAAAAAAATGAATATCTTGGTTAAGGTATAAATTTTAAAACTTCTCAAATTTTGATTAATAAATCAAAGCTATCGAAACCTATGAACGTTAAGTTATTTTGGTCTACTATAATTCTATTTTTCTGTTTACTAATCTATTCTTCAATTTGCAATGCAGAATCTCGCAGCTTGAATCAAAGCACAAACAAAATCACTTATAATCAAAAAAACAAAACGATTACGTTAAGATGGAGTGAATTTGGAGAATCTGGTGATTATACCATTAGTCGCGGTGGAAGTAGGTTAGCCAATAATTTTATCAACATTGGGAAGACCAGCAAGCTTACTTTCAAGGATAAAAAGCCTAATCAGAATAAATACGAAAACTATTATAAGATAACTAGAGGTTCTGAAAGCATATTGATTTCTTTGGAGAATGAAATTTTCGGAGATAATGTGTATTTCTATGACAGGAAGTATGAGCATGCTTCCACAGCTCAACAGGAGATGAAAGCGCATTTTCCTTTTATTGGGATGGGTGGTACAAATGGTGAATGGACTACGAAAAGACAGGCTTATTATTTCAAACCCAATATTGATGGTCAATCTTATGATCCTGGAGGTTCTGGTTCTGCATCTTCAGAATCTGCCAATTCCATAGAACTGGGATTTTACTCGCATATTGGTGGATTAGGCAAATTACCTACAGATGTTAAGTTAGGATCCCTGTTTACTCGGCCACATCTTTCAGGTGGAGCAAATGCCACATGTACTTTTTGGCGTTCAGTAGAAAATTTATTTGTGATGCGTGCCTTTGCCTGGACAGTTTCTCAATCTACCAGTGCACGCAGAATGCAAATTGAAAGCAGTTCCAAATTTATTTCTGACATCGGTCACACGAACTTTTGGGGTAGTGGTGGATATATTGCAGACAGTTATTTCACTTCAATTAGACCAAATTGGGGCGGTCAACAGCAATGGTATACTCGAAACAGCAGCTTTCCCAATGGCACTGATAGAATGGGAGGTTCCTATAACATGGTTTGGCAAGGATGTATTAACCCTCCAACCGCAGACTCCATCAATACTCCTATTACCAAGACTCCTATTGTAAGGGAAAAGCCTTTTCTCTTTATTGGAGACGATGGAGAATATAAAGTATTTGTTCCTGCTTGGCAACAAGATAGAGTTGGTGTTTCATGGGATTCAAAGGATATTGGTAAAGGAGTAGTTCAAGATCTATTGACTCAATGGTATGTCGCCAAAGAAGGAGATACGGAAATGGAGATCAATGCTGCCTTGAAAGCGGGGAAGAATATTTTCTTTACACCTGGTCATTATTCATTGAATGCTCCTATTCAGGTGAATAGGAAGAATGCGATTTTATTGGGTGCAGGTATCGCTTCTGTCACCTTGGAACCTACGGCAAATAATAAATGGGGCTGTATTTATGTTGATGATCAAGACGGTATTATAGTAGCTGGCTTATTGATGGATTCCTTTAACAGCACAACCTACCAAATTCGTGTAGGGAACCGGGATTCCCAGAGTAATCATTCTGAAAATCCAATATTACTAACAGATATCACTTGTCGTGTTGGCGGTGTTCAAGCTAACGATATACAGATTCATTCATCCATGGAGATCAACAGCAATAATGTTATCGGTGATCATTTTTGGTTATGGCGGGCAGACCATGGTTCTCAACCTGGTGGCAAGAAACGATGGACTAGAGACAGAAGCAAAAATGGATTAATTGTATCAGGGGATGATGTCACACTTTATGGATTATTTGCCGAACATCATCAAGAGTATGAGGTTCTATGGTTAGGAGAACGCGGTCGAACATTCTTTTTTCAGAATGAACCTCCATACGATGCTCCGAATCAAGAGGAATGGAGCAGTCAAAACAATCGTGTTAAAGGCTTTGCAGCGTTTAAGGTTGCCAATTCTGTCAAAGAACATCATAGTATAGGCATGGGATCTTATGCGGTTTTCACCGGCACTGATGGGAATGTAAACAAGGACAATGCATTTGAAGCGCCCAACACTCCCAATGTTAAATTGGGAAAAATGGTCATTACGAAATTTGCAGGACCCGGCAATATCCTAAACGTTATCAACGGCATTGGCGGAACTACAAAGACTGGTGTCAAACGAGTTGAACTTTACAACAGTAATGGCACACAACCCTTTGATGAAGAGTTTTCTCTTCCAGACAAGGAATCCTATCCATCTTATATTGAAATGAATTGATAACGAGGGAATAATCATTTCCAGAAGCCTAAATTATTCTCTGTGAAATTCCCATCTTTTTGGATCAATTATTTATTGATCTAGTTTCTCCTATTATAGTCTTGTTCCACTCTCCTTCCATTCTCCTTCCACTCTCAGTCCTCTTTCCTTCGGACCTCGTTCGGACCTTGTTCGGATGTATTCCGAAGCAGCTCCGAACGAGGTCCGAAGGAAGTCCGAACAAGAGACGAACGAGAGTCGAACAAGAGTCGACCAAGAATAGAACATGAAAGGAATAAGATTAGAAGAAAAATTATTTTGTTACGAACGATCTAAAAAAGGATGATTTATGAATCTATTTTGATCATTGTTAATCTGGCATTTATTTTGGGATATTAAAGTTGATATCAAACAGACTACCTGACTATCAATGGTTTATTCCTTATGTAAACAATCTGTAGATATAATGTAAACTTCAAATTTAAATGAGTTAATCATTAATATCTTACCTTCAATATTGAATTGATTTTTGAATTATTATCTCAGGTTCAACAAATAAAATCTCTATGAAGCTTTTAACTAATTTAATTTCTATGATCCATATTTTTGGGAGGAAGGCTAACTCTCAAATATTTATATTCTTGTTTATATTTTCTTCGATTGTATCTGTCTCTTGTAGTGATCAAGGCTCAAAAGACTTTAATTGGATTCCAAAGGTTGCTGAAATAACTGGCAAAGACCTAGAAAGTTGGTTGCGAAAGACACCTTACCAAAATGAATTAAAGAATGACAATGAAAATGAATTTGTTATTACGAATGTTGATCAGGTCTTTCCATTTATGAACAAATTCAACAACGACATTGGGCCAGTTAGTACCACTATTGCTACTACCGACACTAGTATCTATGAGCAAAAACATCTTATTTTTCAGGATCCAGTCTGGGGTGATGTATTTGTTTCAGGAACTTTACTTTATGACGATGAAGAGCTTTTTCTAGAGCAAAGTTCAAATTCAACTGGCAATCCATTTTTTGGAGGAGTTGAGGCTAGCGGCGATATTTATAGTTCTACATTATATGAAACTTCGGTTCAAGCTAAGCATGATGATTATAAGACGGGTCTGTATTGGGCAGATGCAAATTCGAAAGTTTATTTATTTGGATTTTATCAGCAAGGTCAGCTTGTTTTCGAAGCAGTTGTTCCATTACTTGGATCGGATACTGCCGCAGCTATTAATAAGCTTGGGGAGATTAACAAAAAACTGAACCTCAATATTCCCGAATGGGAAAATGTGAGCAGTTCTGCATTGAGAGTTAATGATGATCCTAAAACATTTTGGAATGACCCGTACGTTGGCTTATACATGAATGAGTATACAATGGATCAAGTTTATCTAAAAACAAAAAATACTAAACTTGAATTAGCCAAGCAGAAAGAAAAAGGGGATTATTATTTTTCATACCAAGCACCTCAAGGATTGGTAGAGCTCTATACCGAACTTAAACCTATCACCCAAAATGAGGCTGAATTCAATAAGTCAAATGCAAAGCAGAGTAAATACCTAAATGGCCATCAACAAATTTTTTACGATGAACAATCTTCTGGAAATTTCGTCCAAGGGATTGCAAAAACCTATACAAAAGACAATAAGTATTTAGAACTTCATTACAGTTTTCCTGAAAAGGATGAAGAAGCTCGAAAAACCGTACACGATATTTTAAAATATCTTAAAATATTTAAATATTAAGAATTTATATTATTTCAATAATTTAAACAAATTAATAAATTAGAAAAAAATTAAGAAAGGGTTTTTGAAACCAATGGAAAAATTGTAAATTTGGGGTAAGGTAAGAGGAAAAATACAATTTGTTATGGGTTCAAAAAACAAGAAGCCACAAGGCAATCAAAAACAAGATATACTTTCTTCAGATATAGCTAAAGAGAGAATGACCACATATGTATCTAAATATTCTCCATCTTGGGTTGTTAATCATCCTAAAGATGCACCAGGTTATCATTTAGAATTAATAGAAAGGATTCGTCAAGGGGTCAAGAAATCAGATTGGAAGGATTTGATTCACCATATTGGTTCAACCGAAAAGGAATTTGAGGATATTCTTCCCACCTCTATCAGCAGCATGCAAAAGAAAGAAGTTTATAGCTTAGAGACATCAGAGCGTATTTATGAGATTTCTCGATTGTATGGTTTGGGTTATGAGGTATTCGATAGTCCTGATCAATTCAAAAACTGGTTAATGACTCCTTC
Source organism: Sphingobacterium sp. 1.A.5 (assembly GCF_002734235.1). Lineage (NCBI taxonomy): Bacteria > Pseudomonadati > Bacteroidota > Sphingobacteriia > Sphingobacteriales > Sphingobacteriaceae > Sphingobacterium > Sphingobacterium sp. 1.A.5. The sequence goes on along the minus strand of NZ_PEBA01000064.1, from coordinate 83,588 downwards.
CAAGGCTTTAGGCAATAAAAGGCCGTTTGATTTTTTGGATAGTAGTTTTGGCTTTGAGATTGTCACCAATGAAATTATCAGGATCCAATACAATGTTTATAGCTAATGATAGTTTTTCGTGTAGCAAATCTGAGGTACAAGGATTCGACCTTGTCTGGTATTGGTGCGGAAAAAGTAGGTGGTAGATGGAATAAAGTGGGAACACGAGCCGTTTACTGTTCAGAGAATATTTCTTTGGCTTTATTGGAATATTATGTTCATTCGGAAAATATAGCAAATCTACCGACTGAAATTGGTGTTGCTAAAATAGAAGTTCCTGACCATTTTTTTATTGAAGAATTAGTAGAACTTCCGGAACGCTGGAACCAATATCCATACTCTTCAAAAACTACTGAGGTGTTTAGCAAAATGGCCAAAAACAGAGATTTTTTTGGTCTAAAAGTACCTTCTACTATTGTTCCATTAGAATACAACTACATTTTAAATCCTCTTTATAAAAACTTTGGTCAAGTAGAAATTCTTGAATTTTTAAACCTTTCGATCGATGAAAGGTTAAAGTCTGACAGAAGGTAAGAAATCAAATCAATCTTCTCTCTTTATCTCATAATATAAAGTCACTACCCCACTCCTGAAGACTTTTGTTTTAATCAGTTTTAAATCTTTTCTAACATTTAAATTTTCAAAGAATTCCAATCCTTTTGTTTCTATAATTGGATGAATACTGAGTTGAAGTTCGTCTATCAAATCGAGGTTTAGGAGTTGAATTATTAAGCTACGACTACCAACAAGTATATTTTTCCCAATTTGCTGTTTTAGTTCTTCAACTTTATCTGGCAGACCTTTATCACTGAGTTTTGCGCTTTCCCAATCAATTTCATTAAGCGTTTTGGAAAAGACTATTTTTGGAATCTTATCCATTACGATGGCAAAGTCATCCATTTCCTTATCTCCTGAAGGTTCTTTTACCAGATTTTTCCAATACTCCATCAATTGATAGGTTTTTCTACCATAAAGAATGATATCTGAAGTTCGTAATAAATCAGCGTAATGCTGATGCAATTCCTGGTCTGCTATTCCCGTTGTATGATCACATATTCCATCCAGGGTCATATTGAAAGCTGCACAAATTTTAGTCATAGGAAGCGTTCTTTTAATATTCTTATTTGGTTGTAATAATCACTACTCCATACTTAGCCTTTTCACCGTAAAGTGAATCGGCTTCATGAGGTTTGAGTACTTTTAATGACTTGATTTTTTTTGGATTGATTTTTTCAATTGCCCTAGGTTCTATTTCTTTTCCATTCAAAAAGACCAATTGCATAACAATTCTATATACTTCATTATTTTTCTTTTCCCAAGTTTCCCACCCGCTTGGTCCAATAGTTATAACATATTTTTGAGGACTTCGTAACTGATATTTACCATCTGGCATCCCTAAAAGGAATTCTCTTACTACCTTATTCCTATCAACTATTCTTTCGACATCTTCTATATATTTTTCAAAACTTACCTTTTCAGAAATCGTCATCCCGGTTTGATAAGCTAAGATTTCATGATTTTGACCAGCAAAATTATAATTCATTCTAAATGGTACTACCGAATTCTGACTTTTATTATTATTTGACTTAATATTCAGGATATCGGATTTGTTTACCAGTTTAAGATATTTAGATTTTTCTTTTTCCGATAAGGCAATCTTATGAACTGTACCTCTAGTAGTATCCAATTTGGGCAGCACCGGTCGAATTTGGAGTAGATAAAACAATGAATCCTTTGAATATTCAATATCGGATATTTTTAAATAATCTATCTCCTTAGCTTTAATTTGAGATTGACCTAGCAGTGGATAGAAAATAAAGAGTAAAATAGATAACCCTTTAATTGATGAGATCTTCAATGCTTTCATATTTAAGTCGTTTTGATGGTTTTTTTTAATCATTATTTAATATCGACTATTACACCCATATTTAAAATATATATCGTTCAGTGTAGAAATTTAATTGTTAAGAATCAGATTTTCAATAAACATTATAGTTTAATATATTTGCTTTATGAAACCAAATATTATCCTTCTGTTAATTTTAACAATATTTTCTATTTGTTTATATGCTCAAGATATTCAATTAAAGAATAATCGAGAGATTTCGGTTTATAATGTAGTTGCTCAGACTTCTAAAGGTAAAGTTAAGGGAATTTTGCAGAAAGTGACTCAGGACCAGGTAGAAATCATGACATCTAAGGATCTGTCTGTTATTCCCGTGGAAAATATAAAATCTTTAAAAGTAAAGTTTGACAAAAAGGAAAATGTTCCGGTTCTCAATAATATAGCCCAAACAGGATTGGATTTTGTTTTCGATCCTGATTATGATCAATCGTATACTAAAAACGAAAGTGGCTTTTATGAAAAAAAGATCGATGAAGAAGAAATAACATTGGGCGAAAAAGCAATGGTAGGTGGAGCGGTGATTGCTGGAGCTTTAGTTGGAAATGAAATCAAGAAATTAATGCCCACTGCAACGATTGAGAAGTTTAAAATCAATTATTCAAAGACTAAGTATTCTGAGATTTATGATGAATTATTGATGTATACGGTAGATTTGCAGGCTTCTCCGGGATATGAGCAGATTTTGAAAAAGAAATTAAGGGACGCGATGGGGAGGAATAAGCTGAAGATTTAGAGGGGGGGATTTCAATTTTACGGCATTGTAAGCAAAAGTTAGTTAATTGAATTAATCTAAAAATCAATATAATTGGATTTACGTGGAATGGATAGCCGAAACTTCAAATTTTAGCCTTAACCCGTCATATCAGCAAAACCTTGTTTTAATTCCATTTTTTATACATTATACAAACTAAAACATCCGTAATCTGTCCTTACACCTAATTTTTCTCCCACAAACTTAATCTCACATTTTTTCACAAGATGTTCAATCTTAAAACTGTTTAGTAGCTTTTTATTAACAAAGTCAAAAACATGTGCACCTGCTCGTTGTAGTAGAACCAATTTTGTTTGGTCAGCATTGAACCAAAAAGCATTTACATCTTTTGTATATTCAGGGATTTCTAGTTCTTTCAATTCGATTTCTTGATTTGTAGTGAGGTCGAAATATCGCATTCCCCAAGTTCCATAACGTTCTCTAACCACCAATAATTCGTTGTTATTAACGAACTCAAATTGAAAAACCATTTCGAACTCGCCATTTATTTTACTTAAAAGTGTTCCATTTTCTGCATCAATAATTTGAATTTCACCAACCTTATTATGAAATGCCAATAGTTTTCCATCGTTTGATAATTTTCCGCAGAATGGTGCTGTTCCTTTTATTAATTCTACACTATATTCTGATGTGTGTAAAAGTTTGTTCTGATTATCCATTACAGATAGTTTCCCTAAAGTTGCGAACGCGATTTTGTCTTTTGCAACTGATATAAAACTGTCAACATAACTTTTTTCTTGGCCTAAATTATTGAACGTTTCTTTTTCAATATCAAACTCAAAAATATGGTGGTCAAGATCTAAAATTAAAGAGTTTCTATCTGCTCTGTACTCAATGTTCCACGCTAATGATTTTGGTAATTCTATGGTTTTGAGGATGTCTCCATTGTTGTCAATGATGTTAATCGAGCCTACTGTTTTTGAGTTTTGTATTTTGTCTTCATAAACAAATATGCCATTTGGAGAATTCTCAATTGCTAAGGCTCCAGTATAAGCTCCACCAATATATTTGTGCAAAACTGGCTGTCCGATTTCGGCGTTTTCGTTGTTTAAGACATAACCTTTTTTTAAGGCTTCCCATTCTTTTTTATAAAAATTGTTCAAAGCATCTTCATTACTCAAAAATTCTTTTTCGGTTGTTTTTAGCTTATTATTTTTTCCAGTTTCAGAAATAAGGATTTTATTATTTAAGGTTAGTTTAATTACCTTATCTGAATTCTTATCAATTAGTTCGTGCTGCAATTGTTTCATCTGTTTTGTTGGGTTATTTCGGGTTTTGAAAAATGAGGGATAATGGGCAGCTTTGCGAAAGTGGCGGATAAGAAAAGGAAATTTCCAATCTTGCACTGACTTGAGCAACAGCTTTTTATAATTTACTAAATTTTATGAAAAATGGGAAATATAAAGGCTGTTGTTTTAATAAATAGAAGGAGAAGCTTATTTTCTGCGTCGCTCTAATCCACGAAGTCGTGGTGGTAATAATCTTGGTTTGGGGTGGACTTAAACAAAATCGAAGCTTTTCACTAAAGTGAGCTATAAAGTTCAAAATATATTGATTTCTTTAGCAAAAATAATTTTGTTGAGGGGGGGGGATTTGAAGGGAGGAAGTCTAAATACTAAGTACTAAATTCTAAATACTATTTAAAGGGTGTCAGGATTGGCTGCGTCGCTCTAATCCCCGCACTCTTGGCCGCAGCCATCCTGGTGTTGGGGTGGACTTAAACAAAATCGAAGCTTTTCACTAAAGTGAGCTTTTTTTCGTTCCTGGGGGCGAGCTCAAATAAATTTGGCTCGCCCCCAGGAACGAAAAAAGCCTCCCGCTATGCGGAAGGCTTCGATTTTGTTTGTCGGGGTGGCAGGATTCGAACTGTTATCATACCCTACTTTTACTTTTCTTATTTTATACTGATTATTAGGTGTTTATAAAAATTAATTCCTAACTTTATCTATCTTTACAAAGGTAAAATATGGTAATATTAAGCATTTCTGTCCGAAATATGTCCGAGAAATATGAAAGTGAATTTTTATTTAGATAAGCCCTATAATCCCAACGTTGCCCCTGAAAAGATCAAGCAGGAACTGGCTAAGGTTGGCGGAAAAAAGAAGAATCTTGCGCCCAAGTTCTGGAATCCATCCCCGACTGCGCTGTATCTTTTCTTTTCGCCGGATAAGTCCTGCAGGATAAAATACAGAACCAACTACAAGATACTGTCCAAGAACTGGGATTTTGAAAAGGAGCGGATGAAGCCAAGTGTCAGCGGTGCATTGGAGTTCAATGTTGAACTGAACAACCTTGCAAACTGCTGTACAAGGGAAGCAATGCGCAAAAAAGACACAAACCAGTTTCTTTCCAAAGAGGATTATAAACAGATTGTACAGGATTGTATTGACAGGGACAATGCCGTCAATAGCGAAATATCCATTTCCCACCTGAAACCCCAGTTCCTTTCCTACAAATCCAATTTTGTCAAAGAGGGTACGTTAAAAGAATACCGGACAGTCTTTAAGGGATTGGAGGATTTTGAGAAGCATAAGGGAACAAAACTGATCCTTAGGGAAATGGACGGTAAATTTATCGATCAGTTTGAGGTATTTCTAAGCAAGAAAAAGAACACGAACGATGATGATAAGACGGGCTTGCTGAATGATACCATACACAAGTACATATCCACGTTAAAGGTATTTCTAAAGTGGTGCAACGACAATGATTATCTGGTGCATCCTGATGTTTTTAAGACACAGAAAACAAATTTTAAAAAGAAAGCATATAACGAAATCATTGCGCTGTCTGAAAAGGAAATTGAGAAGATACTGAACCATGATCTTTCGGACAAGCCCAGCCTGGAAAGGGTACGGGATCTGTTCTGTCTATTGTGCTACACAGGGCAAAGATTTGAGGATCTGATCAACTTTGACCCAAAGGACATAAAAAACAATGCTTGGGACTTCATTTCGGTAAAAGTCAAAAAAAGGGTGATCGTACCTTTCGAGGGATACATCGCCCCCGCAAAGGATATTCTGGAGCGTATCGGCTACAAAGTACCCAAGATATCGAACCAGAAGTTCAATGAATATATTAAAATGGTCGGAAAACTGGCAGGGCTGAACGAAACCATAAAGATAACGAGGTATTCGGGCAAGCAAAAACTGGTGATAGAAAAAAAGAAGTACGATTTTCTATCGAGCCATGTTGGCAGGCGGTCAATGGTCACAAACCTATTGAGCAGAAACGTACCCATTACACTTGTACAGAAACTGACGGCACATTCCGATATACGGACTTTAATGAAATATGAATCGGCAAGCACGGACTCGCTAATCGATGCACTGAATAAATTTTAATATCATGGACGGTAAATACTTTAAGTTGAGAAAAACATGGAGAAAACGAAAGAACAGATTTGATATAGGACCGTTGTTCAATATGAATCCTATCCACATTTCGGGGTATTTTGTCATGCGGATATTTAACATAACCGAACAGGAATATATCCCTTTCTATCAACACCATAAAAAGTACTACCTTGCATGCAACCCTGACGGCAATGAAGAAACGTTTTTAGCAAAAGTACTGGAAATTGTCGATAAGGACAGGAAATCACGGGAAACGTTATACTATTACAATACGCGGTCTAAGACAAGGATACACAAATTGACCAGATTTCGGGAAGCTCTTAAAGAGGTGGACAGATGGGGTCTGACGGTGACCAACGAAGAACGTTTACGGCAGTCCGTCTCCTACGTGCAGGAAATAATGAACTGGCAGAATACCAACGACACAAAATCCGTATTGTCCAAATTCTTGTTTGACGAGAGGGGTTCTGACCAGTTTTTTATAGAATATCAACGGATCATTGAGAGGAAAAATGAATTGGAGGTGCTTTTGGAAAAAGAACAGTCAACCGTAAAGGATCTGCAGAATCAATTGAAAAATGTTGCTCCGGAATATAGGATTGCAATTTTGAACGGAGACCAAAAACTATTAATTGACCTTTTCATGCAATTGAGAGACTTAAAAGTTCCCAGGACAGACAATAATTTCCTATCGGCAAAGCCTGAACTATGGGCAAGATTGATCCATAACTATTTCACGTTGTCCCACACAAACAGCAAAGAAGACAACCGTCAACTACTTAGCTACGATACGATACTTGATTACTTTAAGGACAACTTAGGAAAAGAGATGCTAAAATCAAAAAACAGGAGTAAATATTTCAATATTAAAGAATCTGATAGAATATATACGTAAAACACATACGTCTGTTTTTCAGTAATTTGCAAATCAAAAATCCCCTCAAAATTAATTTTGAGGGGATTTTTGATTTGTGTACTTCCCAACTTTGCCCATGTTAACTCACTCGGAGAAAGTGGCCACGACTTCGACATTCTTACATTGATAAACATGAGCAAACTATGATTTTACTCGACCAAAAAGCCCTCAAAGACTGCATCAAGGATGCCGTAAGGGAGGAACTGCACCTTTTCATTACAGACGTCAAGAAGACGGCTGACAATCCACAGAAACCACAGACAGCAAAACTGTTGACCAAAAAGGAAATGGCGGACGAACTGGATATTTCACTTGTGAGCCTGACCGAATGGATGAAGCAGGGACGTATTCCGTACAGACGTATGGGAAAACGCATTTACTTCAACAAAGAAGACGTTATGGCGTCCATGACGAACTTCAACCATAACAGGGGAGGTAAATGATGATGCCGTTCAAGTAGGAGACCGTTGAGGCGTTCGACCGCTCTCTGGTCAGGATTACAGATAAATTTTTAGAGCCACCCATCATGATAAAGATATGCAGTTCGGATTCCGTCATCGGAACACTTGGGAATTTCAGTGCCTCTACGGGAAAGGCAAAGAGCAGAAAGACATTCAACGTCATTTCATTGATCGCATCGGCATTGAGTGGAAAGCAGATATTACAGTACAGGGTGGACGTGCCACGCAACCGCCCCATGGTACTGTACTGCGATACCGAGCAAGGGAAATACCATTGCCACAGGCTTCTTTCAAGAGTGTATAAGCTCATAGGCTATCCAACGACCGAAGTCCACGAGAACCTGAATTTTATCGCTCTGCGGGAGTACCCTACCAAAGAGCGTATCAACATCATCGAATACGCACTTTTCAAGTACGCAGGCAAGATCGGACTGGTCGTCATTGACGGCATCCGTGACCTTGTCTTTGACATCAACAATGCCACCGAGGCCACCGAAATAACGGGTAAGCTCATGAAATGGTCACAGGAACTCAATGTACATATCCACGTTGTCCTGCACCTCAACAAAGGCGACGACAATACACGGGGGCATCTGGGAACGGAGATCAACAACAAGGCAGAAACTGTCCTACAGATAAGCAAAAACGATCTGGACGCAAATTACAGCATCGTATCGCCGAAGTTTATCCGTGACATCGAATTTGAGCCGTTCGCATTCTATATCGAGGACGGTTTGCCCCGACTGGAAGAGAATCTTGAAATGGCAATCCCCAAAGCAAGGAAAGGCTTCGATTATCAGGAACTGTCCGCCGATAATCACCGGGAGGTGTTACAGGCGTTGTTCACTGACGGAGAAATAACGTGTAGTTATGGCGACTTCGTGAGCAAGCTACAGGAGGGGTATTTGGCACATGGGTTCAATTTCGGAACGAACAAGGCAAAACAGCTAAAGACGTTCCTTGAAAACAAAAGGATGATTGTCAAGAACGACAAGACCTATCGGTTCAACCCCGAATTTTATTACTGAAAAACAGGTTTAGTTTAGTCTGCCCCTATATATAGATAGACTAAACTAAACCTCTCTAAAAATCAAGAATATGACATGTGAAGAATTAAAGCGAATACCGCTCATATCCATATTACAGCATTTACAGATTCCGTGTGCCAAGATGAACAGCAGGGAAGCATGGTTCAAGAACCCCTTTAACGGAGGGGATGAACGGACGGCATCGACAAAGGTGGACGTACATCGAAATATGTGGTACTCCCATTCCGAGGGTATCGGTGGGAACAACATTGATTTCCTGATGAAGTTCTTAGGCACGTCCGAACTCGCTAAAGTCTTGGAGTGGGCTGATGAAAGAAAAAATATCCTTTCTTTTCAACAGCAGACCGTTCTGGATAGTCGGCACGCAGTACAGACAGAAAAAGATACGGGCTACACGATACTGTCCGTAAAACCGCTTGAAAACAAAGCATTGCTCGGCTATCTGTCCAATGAGCGTAAGATCGACCCCGATATTGCCAGGGCTTTCTGCAAGGAAATCTACTACCGGATGGCAAACGGGCAGACGTATTTTGCCGTATGCTCTGCCAATGATTCGGGAGGGTTTGAACTGCGCAACCCCTATGACAAACGGTCGTTAATGACAAAGGACATCACCACCGTAGACAACGGAAGCGACAGGGTTATGCTGTTCGAGGGATTTATGGACTGGCTTTCTTTTTTGACACTAAGGAAGATTGCAGACCGACCGTTTCCACCTACAGATTATTGCATCCTGAACACCACCGCCCACCTGAAAAGGTCATTCCCGTTTTTGGAACGGCACAAAACTATCGTCAGTTATCTGGACACGGACGGGTCGGGAACAAAGGCTTACAGGGACTTGGAAATCCGCTTTGGAAAAACCCACGGCCTCAAAAACGGGATACAGGAACTACAGCACAGGAACAGTATGATAAAAGACGTGAACGATTATCTGGTGCATGGTCTATCCGACACCAAAATCGAAAATCGCCATACTGGCAGAAAATTATCGAATAGGTAGGAAGCAAGGTTGTGTTTTGGTGACCCCAAAACCGATTGGCTCCCGATGGTCACAGCTAAAAAGAAACAAGATGAAAAATAACAAGAAAAAAGGCGGAAGACCCGCACTCGAAAATAAAAAACAGTTCAGGATCAATGTCCGTTTCGATGAAAGCGAACATAACAGAGTTTTGCATAATGCAAAAATTGCAGGTATGAGCAAATCGGAATGGGTACGCAAATCTGCGATCCTACGAAAAATTACACCTAGGTTTACCGAAGAACAATTGAAAGCTTTTAGGGCGATTACTGGGGCTTCGAACAATCTAAATCAGTTAACTAAAAAAGCACACCAGTCTGGACTGATTGAGGTGGCACAGGAATGCAAAAATACGATCCATCACATTAACCATTGTATCAATAAACTACTGCACCATGATAGCGAAGATAATTGAGGGCCGATCTTTCGGCGGATGCGTTGGATACGCCCTGAAAAAAGATAGTGAGATTATCCATGTAAATGGATTACGGACGGATTCGGCAAAGACCATCACACAGGACTTTAATTTTCAGCGGATGCTGAATCCAAGATTGGGCAAGGCAGTCGGACACATTATTCTTTCGTGGAATACAGAAGATAAAAACAAGCTGAATAATGACATCATGCTATCCGCAGCTAAGCGTTATTTATCAAAATTAGATATTAGGGATACCCAATGCTTAATGGTGCGCCACCACGACCGCCAACATGATCATATCCATATTATTTTTAATCGGGTAAACGATCATGGCAAAACTATCTCCAATAGCAATCAGCGGTATAAGAGCTTTAAAGCTTGTAAAGAATTAAATGCATTATATGGCTTTAAGCAGTCCGAAGGAAAACGAAATGTCAACAGAGGTAGACTGAAAGGTAATAATCTAACGAAATACCAAATTTACGACACCGTCAAGGCAGGCATACGACACAGTAAAAACTGGAAGGAACTACAAAATTATATCCGTTACAGAGGTGTGGAAATGCAGTTTAAATATAGATTGGGGTCGGATGAGGTTCAAGGTATTTCGTTCATCAAAGATGAACAGACATTTCGGGGTTCTGCCATAGACCGCTCATTGAGCTTCGGACAGATCGACAAGGCTTTAAATAGCATAGATAATTCTATTGAACTAAATCAAATTACTGGAAGCTATGTTTCGAAGGATCATTCTATAGACAGAAATATCGGAGAAACACTTGGTCACATAACATCAGCTTTATTTTCGAACCCCGAAATTACACCAGAGCAAGATGATCCGTTGATCAAGAAAAGAAAAAAGAAAGAGAATTACGGACTAAAACGTTAATACCATGAACACAGAATTAGAAAATATACAGCAACAGGTAAGCGCATTGCAGGAAAACACAGACTTGATCACGCAGGATATTGTACGAATAATGCCTACAATTGTCTCCCTACTTTCTGAAAATGAAAAGAAAATGCAGGAATTTCATGAAATGCGAGCAAAGGATCAGGAACTACTACAACAGATCAAGCAATTTATTAAAAGAGAAAACGATGTACTATCTAAGATCATTAACGATTATGGGACACTTCAGGATGTAGCTAATGAAATCTCCACAATAACTAGACAGGAATTAGCTGTATTAACAATCAAAGAAAAAGAAATTGTTTCAAAGATAGCTGAAATTCCTGATCAGGTCATTGTAAAACATCATTACGGCATTGATCTCAAATCAACACCTCTGATCATTGTTATGATAGCATTATCTACCATTATTTCGCTAGGTCTCGGTGTTCTATACGAGAAGAACAAACAATTAGACGATAGAAAATCGTATGAAATGCGTTACCGAATGATAGAATTGGAGCTACCGCATGTAACATCGCATATCGATTCTACTTATTCTCTTAACCCTAAGAAATTCCATAATTTGGTGATTAAAAGAGAGGAAGAAAATAAACTATTAAACAGTATAGACCAAAAACGTCAGGAGATCAAAAACTTAAACAGTCCTGAATAACGGTTCTCAGCTATACGCAGGCAGGGATTTTAACCAGTGAACTTCCTACGAAGAACTGAACTTTAATTTTACTACTTTCCTGTCCTACGAAGCACGAAACCCCTGCTTGCGTATAGGTGATGTTATCGCTTCGGTGTTCTTTTTCGTTCGTTTGTTTGTCGTGCGTTTTGGCCATGCGGTTGGACAGACACACTCTTTGCCAAGTTTGGATTTTAGCGTTGGCTGGTATGGCTTGGCAATGTGTGTGGCTGTTGAGCGTTGGCATTAGTATCGTTTTAATTTATTCAAGCTATTTCCGTCAATTGTTTTTATAATTGAATACACATCTTCTTCTTTCTTACATTCTTCACCTATTTTTTTCTCAAGACCTTCTATTGTTTGAATGTAGAAATCTTTGAGAGTCAAATTTGGTGTTACAGGAGTTAGTAACTCTGATTCACCTTCGGTTGTAAAACCTACAAGTGCATACGGTCTTTTGTCATCAGGGCAATAGAAAGAAGTTGCTTTGTCTTTCGGTTCTAAGTAAAGGCAAATATTATCTAGTGGCTTAAATGAATAAATATATTCATTACCTGATATTGAAAATACTGAAAATTGTAATAATGTGTCTGTTTTGATGATTGAATCCAATCGGTACTTTTTCAGCTCAGTGATGATTTCAAACGTGTCTTGAAGCTCCCTCTTATAGTAATTTGATTTTGGGTTATAATGAGACGTTTGATTTAACGCCCTCTCTCGATACCTGTCAAGTCGTTCTAAAAGTGCTATATCAAAACCTATGTGGTTGAAAAAATCTGTACATTTCATGATTAATGTACTCAATGTTTGAGAAGTTATCGGAATGGCTTCACCATTGTCTTGTCTTAAAAATTTTGACGGAATAATTTCTCTTAAAATCTCTTCTAAGGCTGATCTCAAATTATTCCCACATGCATTATAGTCGATGTTTTCAACATCATTAAAATATTGATATGCTTTTTGCAAATAGGATTTATAGGTCGTGATTGATGGTATTCTTTTTCCATCAATCTGCGTGGCTTCATAAAGCTCAAATACTTTCCAATATTTTGAAAAAGCATTATCCAATTTGTCTTTATTATCTTCACCTTGCTTTTTTAATTCAGTAGAATGCTTAACCTTTATGTAACTTAAAGCAGATTGGAAAAACACCCTATCATGCGTCAATATGATTAGCTGATAATCCTTTAAATACTCCTCAAGAATAATAGATAAAACAACTTCACGGTTACCCATATCCAAACTGAGTAGCAAATCATCAAGGATCAGGATTTTGGGTGATTCTTTTACAAATTTCTCTTTTAAAATAGCCATTCTAATTGCTAAGGCAATTGAGGAAAGTCTGGCTTCATTAAGAAAAGTATGAACTCTCGATATTTTACTTGATACTTCGTCCAAATTTGAATCTATAAGCCAAGCTTCAAGGTAAATTTCAGGTGCAATTGTCTTTTTGTTTCTCCCTTTGTTGTGCGTATTGAATTCATTATAAGTGCAATTTTGATAATCAAATTCTATTTGAAAATCTTCCTTGAATTTGTATTTAAGGTAGTTATTGGCCGTTTCAGTTATTTTTTTGAGATAGAAGTCAAAGTCTGAATTAAATGTTGATACCAAACTTTGAAAATGGGTGTATTCTGGGTCGTAGATGCCTGGATAAGGGTCTAAACCATCTTTTAAATGATTCCACCAAACTTCAAGATTGGTGGAAACAATTGTTCCATCAATTTTAGTTAATGATGTTCTTAAATTGATGAACGGCAAAAGATGTTTTTCAAAATACCCGAAAAGCTTAACCCTGCTTTTATTGGTGAAATTGTAAATGTTAAAAATTGATTTGTAATCTATCAGGTCACTGGTAAGCGTTATTTCTTTGACAAAATCATCTGTTCTAGTATTAACAGTAGTATTGGAAATCCGTTTTACACGAGGGTCTGAAGGGTCATTCTCAAAGAGAATTTCAATGAAAGAATCTTCATCATCATTAGCGTAACGATTCTTTAAACTCTCCTCGCTTTTTGTTATAGGTAAAAAATATTTTTGAACTTGCCTAACATCAGTTTTGAATACACTTTGAAAAAATGTGTACAAAGCCCAATAAATAGAGCTTTTTCCACTTCCGTTTTCACCGTAAAGCAGAATGTGTTTTCGTTCAAAGTCAAGTTTCCTTTTTCCGTAAAAGAACTTGAAGTTTTCTAGAGTGATTTCCTTAATTCTATACATCACTTAGCCGCTTTAATCGGCATTACAATATCTGCCAGTTTGATGTCCATTAATTTCAGGTTGTTGCGGATTTCATTGTCTTTCTCTCGCAACTTTTGATAAGCACGGTGGATGATTTCAATCTGTTCTGACTGAGGCTTTCCTTCTATGCTCTCAAAATCCCGTTCTGCATATTTGATAAATTCAATACCCGCTTTTTCAAAGTCCTCTTTAAAGTACAACTCCATCACCATAGCATCTATTACTTCTTCAAAAAGTTGGGCAATGTGGGAGTTGGGGACGTGTTTATCAAAATCTTTGAATTTGTTTGTTGCTAAGGTATATGTGCATATATTATCAAATATCGATTGAATGGACTGATTGGCTTGTTTAATAGGTATTTTACGGAGGAAAGTTAATTTTACTTGTGCAAAAACTTTACCTTGCTCTTGAATTAGTAGGCTGTACATATAGTTACCTACCCCTGAATTCAGTATACATAGTAAATATTTTAAATTATATGCGTGGTCTCCTGTAATAATCGAATGAACTGAATCAATACAGTAAAATGGTTCCTCAATGTAAGTGGCTATTAAATCAGCAGATGTTTGGCGAAGAAATATTTTTGGACTCTCAAAATATTTATCGTCCCTTTGACACCAGAGCCAGTTGCCATATTCTATGTAAGAAGAATCCCAATTAAGTTTATATCGAAATATTTCTCTTCCTTTCGTGACGGGTTTTGAATTTTGAGATACTATAGACTCTCTGAAGTAATTTATCTTTTCACCTTGAACTTTCGCATAAACAGTTATGCCTTGACCGCTTTCATAAACTTCGCCTAATAACTTGGAATCGATTAAAAAGGCTTTTAATTTTTCCTTGTTCTTAATACTTGAAATTGAAAATGTTTCATGATCAAATTCTGTATCATCAAGAGTTTCTGATTCGATTAGCTGTAAACCTCTTTGGTTGAATTCAAATCTCTTGAATGCACTTTTTTTATGCTTAGGATTATTACTTAAAATAGTGATACAACTATCAACAACAACTGAAGAAAATACACTTTCAATTCTATCACTAATCTCTACTATTTTTGTTTTTTCAATCATCCACTTTCTTAGCGCCTGAAATTGATTATAAACAGTAAATGTGTGTGGAGTTATATATGAAAGAACGCCATATTCAGATACTAAATCATATCCTCTTTTAAAAAAGAAGATATATACATCATAGTGCTTGGATATTACCTCTTTGAAAATTGATTGAAATTTAATTTTATCTTCTTTCGTTGAAACCTCATTATAAGGCGGATTCCCAATCACCACATCAAATTTCTCTACACCAAACATCCACTTTGGGTCAAACCAATCTGATTTTTCGTGTCCAAAAGGGTTCCAGGTGCTGAGCTGGTAAGCACGGCTTTCTTTGTCAGAAAACAAACTCAGTTGGTCTTTAAACATTTTTTGCTGCACCTTTAAAAACTGCTCTTTGATGCGTTGTTTTTGCTTACCATAGCTTTGGATATAGTCGTTTCGGAGTTCTTCCAATTCCTGCATTTCCTCCCAATTGTCAAATAAACCACGTTGTCCGTTTTCTTCGGGGAGTTTTATTAACGTATCTGCTGTAACAAATTTGAATTCCAAGTTTGGTAAAGGTTCAATACCTCGGTTGGGTTTGTTTTCGTCAATATTTTCATCTACCACCAAAGAAAGGAAGCAACGCAATTTGGATATTTCGGCAGCTACAGGCTGTATATCCACCCCGTAAAGGGAATTTTGTATGACGCCAATTTTGCGGGCATACTCTACTCCCGAGGATTCCATTTTTTCTTTGAGTTGTTTGCGAACTATGGCATTTGAAACACGAGCCACTTGTCTTTTTTTCCACCACACAGCATCAGGGTCAAGCTTTTGCAGGGCTTGCACAATCTTTTGCAACACACCCATAGGGAAAGCACCCGAACCGCAAGCAGGGTCAAGAATTTTTACTTGGTCAAGAGTGTCTAAAATGGCTTCTGTTTCGGCTTTGGTAAAATCAAAGTCCTGCTTGTCCATCATTTTAAAGATGGGGCGAAGTTGGTCTTGCGGCAGATTGGTTTTGTTGTGGATGTATTGCACCAAACTTTCGGTGGCCATATAGTCCACAATTTCTCTTGGGGTGTAAAAACTACCTGTTGCTTTTCGGGCGGTTTCTCCACTGTCAGGGTCTATTTCTGCCAACAGGTTTTCAAAAATGCGCCCCAGCATTTCAGGGTCAACGCTTACTTCTACATCCGTTACCGAGTTTTCATCAATGGTGAAGTTGTATTTCTCCAACTCTTCAAAGAACTTCACAAACCATTGGTCATCAATGTTGAGTGTATTCAGGTTTTGGCTTAATCCTGTAATGTTGCTCGGCTTGTAATAATCTTGGTTGCCCGGTTCAAACAAACCTCCGTTTAAGAATGGAATTTGGTTAGCACCTTCGGGCAAGTTTTCTATCCGCTGTTCAACAGGCGTGTTTAAGGTTTGGAAAAACAGCCGTTCTAAAATAGTGTGATAGTAGCCGGAATATTCTTTAACTGCTTTTGAAGAGAGTAAACTTTCAGGAAGCAAAGGAGCCTCTGCATCTGATTTTTTCATTTTAAGAAACCAGCAGAACACTGTTCTACCAATTAATCGCACCGAAAATTCTTGGTACACTTGTCGGTTTTCTTTGGGAACAGAAGGAAGTTGCAAAATGCCTTTACCGTAATCGGTTACTTTTTTGCCTTTGCCAATTTTACCACCAACTAATTCATAGAAGAAGGCTTGAATGATTTTGTAAAATTCTTCATTCAGAGCCTCAACACTAAAGGCATTGAGAATATCTTGGAGGGCAAGCGATTTCCCTGTGAGTTTGCTCAATCGGTCAGAAGGCGTTCTTACCTTTTCACCTTCGCCCAATAAATAGGTATAGCGTTTGGGTTCGGTTGCTTGTTCAATAACTTCTCCTTCGTCATTTAAAACCTTGATTTCCGATACAAAGGATAGTCTCCATTTTTCTTGCTGAACAAACACGATAATCGCACCGTCCACATCATATTGATAGACATTACGCAGCAATTCACGTAAACCCACTTTGTTGCGTTCGAGCCACACTTCGGGCTTTACTTCAATTTTATATAAACCAATAATGCGGTCGTCAGTGGTGGTGAAGCTTCCTAATTCAAAAGCGGCATTGGCTTTGTCGTTGCTTTTTAGAAGTATCGGCTTTGGTTGAGCTAAAAGACCCAACTTGGCACCAAAAACAGATTTTAGCACTTCCAACCAAGAAGCATCATCAAATGCTTTGCTGAATATTTTATGTAGGGTTACTTTATCCATTAGTCAATAAATGTTTCAGTGATCACAATTTCGGGTGTTACATTCAAGTCAATTTCTACTTGTAGTGAATCTTCATCCTCCCCATTATCAAAAGCATCATACTTTTGGGCAATGGCTACAATCAAGTTATCTGCCTGACCATAAGAAATGGTCTTTTTATCCAATTGGCGTTTCAGTTTTCTTATTTCGTTTGGCAAAGGAGTAAATGTTCCTTTGTCAATTAAATTCAGTAGTGCCTCACATGCTTTTTTGGTGTCATCTTTCCGAGTGATGGATTTAAAATCACGCATAAACTTTTTGGCTTGTGCGGAAATGGCATCCGCTTTATCGGTGGTAGTTACTGTTTCTGTTGTTGAGCCCAAAAAGTCTTTATCAAATTCAGTTAAAGCCGCTTGCACATTTTCAAAGTGGACAGGCGGAATGTCATATCCTTGCTCAGCTGCTTTGGCTTCAAATTGTTCTACGGCTTCTAAAAAAGACAGGGCTTTTACCTCATTGTCTTTATTCACGCTGTAAAACTCCATTTTGTACGGAGATTTAAGGAATATTAGTGTGGTATCTTTCGAATCCTCTGTATTTACGTTGTTGTTTTTTCGAGCGGTTCTTGCTTTTAGTGGGAAGCTTTTTATTCTCTTAAACTCCTTTGGATTGGCGTCTTTGAACTCTCGAATAAAACGGAGATACAAAAGTCTTTTATCTTCTTCGTCAGGCAATCCTTCTTTGAAAAGCTCAAATTGTTCTACTAACTCTTCGTGGGTAAATACTTGTGCGTCTTCACCATAAGCGGAGTGAAAGCCTTGTAATTTAATCAAGGCATTTTTATACAATTTAATTTCCTCATCACCGTGTTGAGAAGGATAAAAAATGTAATTGTAAACAACGCCTGCAACGCTTCCAATTCGGTTGATTCTGCCGATACGCTGCATCAATCTTGTGGCATTCCAAGGCGTGTCGTAATTTACTAGAACATTAGCTCTATGCAGGTTTACGCCCTCTGCCAATACATCTGTGGTAATAAGAATTTGATAGTCGTCTTTTCTTTTTCCCGGGTAGTTGGCATCAAAATTTGCCTGAATCGTTTCAAAAATCTTGTTTCTATTAGAAGAAGATATTTTCAATACGCCTTTGCCTTTGTAAGCTTCGAGCTTTTCAGCCAGATAATCAGCCGTATCATTACTTTCTGTAAAGATTATAAGTTGTCCTGTTGGGTTTTTGTCCTTATTCAGAAGTTCATTTTCAAGTGCTTGAAACAACTTGTCAATTTTTGGGTCTTCTTTAACCAATTTCCACTCGTCATTAAGTTCTCTGAGTAAAGCTTCATCCTTTTTTAGACCCATTAAAAATTCCGGTTCAAAATCCTCGGCTTTGAAAATGTTATTTTTAGGGTTTTCTGTACTCAACTGAATGATAAGTTCTTCTATTTCTTCCATAGAAAAACCTTTTTCAACCAACTCGTTGATGTTCAAATCAGGCGCAATAAGAACCTTGTCATTTTCGAACATCTTTATCATTCGTTGTGTAGAAACCAAAAGATTGTTCAACGTGATTTTAAAAGCATGGAAACTGCTTTCCAGTCGCTTGATCATGAGCGTTTTCATGATACCTGCAAGCGATTTAGAAATCAAAACCGCTTGGTCGTAATAAGCGTCTTGCAATTCTTCACTTAAGAATCTAATGGCTTGATATCGGAAATAGCTAATTTTATCTTCATCAGTCAGATAAAAAACGGTGTGATAAAATAGTTTACTGAGTTTTGTGTCTAGATTGTATTCAACCGTTTTTAAAGGTGCTATCTCAGGGAAAATAATTCCTTGATCCTTTAAATCGTCTATATATTTTGGGTAATTGGTTAAATCTCTTCGCGTTCTACGAACTGTAATTTGTGAAATCACCTTTTCCCTTATTGTGTTGTATATCTCCCTAATCTGATTGATGTTCGGCTCATCCGCTCGCATTAATTCACGATACTCACGAATAATAGGGCCAAAGAATGATTGAAGGTTCGTAACAGGAAGTGTGCTTCTGCGGGCATCCTGAAAAAGCAACAATTGATAGTACAAATCCTGTGGACGGTTATTCAAAGGTGTGGCAGAAATAAGAATGATTTTCTTGTTTTTACCTTTAACCAATCCTTCTCCGTTACGTGGAGCTTTGCAGATTCTTTGAAGCAGTCCGAAACTTTGGGAGGTATGATTTCTGTATTTATGGGCTTCATCCACTAAAATCAAATCGTAATCTTCTTTTGCCCAATAATTTAAATCTTCTCCATTTACAATTTTCTCAAGGCGTCCGTTAGTAATAAACTTTGTATGACGGTCTATACCAAACATCCTAAATGTGGTCTTCCAGTTCTTTTCCAAAGCAGGAGGGTACACAACGAGGATTTTTGTATTCAGTGAACCATTTGCAATTAAGAATCTTTTGGCAATCATTGAAGCAACAATTGTTTTTCCTAATCCAACTACATCAGCCAAAAAGAATCCGTTATGCTCCATAAGCATTTGAAAGCCTTGGTTAACCGCATCTACCTGATAGCTTAACTTTTTGTAGGTTTTGGGCAAATCTCCAACCGTGTCAGGATCGTAATCAATGTTATTTCCGAAATATTCAATAAGCAGTTTAAGATAAATTTCAAATGGAGTGAACGACTGTCCAATATGAGTTTTCTTTTTAAAGTCTTGAATGTCGGCAGGCAAAATGGTAGTTGATTGTTCCCACAACTTTTGAAATTCAGTTTTGGTGAATTCAACATCATCATAATCCTTTAAGGCAATATTCAACTCATAGTTTGGTGATTTCTTAATTCCCAGACCAGCTTCTGTAAGGTTTGAAGAACCCATAATTACCCAGCCATCAGTATGTTCTGAATGATTTTGAGGTAAGAATAAATAAAACTTAGCATGAATAGCTTTTGAGTTGTGCGCTCGGACTTGAATTCTTCCATCAATGACATCTTGAATAAAATCTAAAATGCCTTCTTCAACTTCCTGAGAATACTTGGCTTCCTTTAAGTCTTGAATGAACCAGTTGAGAAACTCTTCCTTTGTCTTTTGTTCGTCCCCAAAATATAACAGCCCTTTCTTTTGGGCGTCTGCAAACATTTGGTCAACATTAATACCAACTAATATTTTTATGTCTTTTATTTCCTTGAGATAGGGTTGTAAAGCAAAATATCCAGACGAACGAAAATAGCCCACAACAGCGTGAAAGGCGTAAACATCTTTCATGTTCTCCAAAATCCCTTTGAACTTTTGAAAGATTGTTTTCTCTTCAGTATTTGTAAAAAACTTAGTGCTCATAATTTCTTCAATACGTTTTTAAGTCCATCAGCCAAAAATTCCAAGTCACCGAGTTCACTTAAAACTGTCGATTGAATAAATTCTATCTGTACTTCTTTATCTTGAATTTCTAGAGTCTTAGCCAGTATCGGGAGCATTTCTTTTGTTGCCACTCGTTCACTTCTCTCAATTTTACTCAAAATGGAAGTGTCAATGTCGAGTTCGGCAGCAACCTTTCTAAGCGGAAGTCCCAGTTGTTCCCGTCTGTTTCGTAAATATTCTCCAAAAGAATTCATCTTGTCGTATTTGTTTGGACTTATTTGTCAAAAGTACGATTTATTTTTATTTCTGTCCTCCGTGCGTTGGGAAAAATTCAAGCTCTTTTGGTTTTTTAGTTTGGGTTATGCGTGTCGGCAAAAAACCAAATGTGCTTGAATGTGCGTTGGCTTTTTACACTGAGCGATAACGGTTTTGGGTATTGCCGAAGGCGGGGATTTTTAGCACAAATGTTCAATAGAAGAACGAAAACTGAACCTTGTACAAATGTCTAATCGAAGCCGTTCAACCCCGCTTTTGGCAATACCTTGTTGGCTGTAGTTTTATTTAAATTATTTTTTCCAATTAATAATAAAATTCCAATCAAAATCGAAGCAGAGAAGTTTATAATTTGGTCTTGGACAAAAGGATTTTTAAATAGTAAATAACCATTTACTATTCCACCAATCAAGAATAATCCAATCACAATCCAACTCAATTTAAATCCTTTTATATATTTTCGATTTAGTAA
The DNA here is from genome assembly GCF_002734235.1 of Sphingobacterium sp. 1.A.5. Lineage (NCBI taxonomy): Bacteria > Pseudomonadati > Bacteroidota > Sphingobacteriia > Sphingobacteriales > Sphingobacteriaceae > Sphingobacterium > Sphingobacterium sp. 1.A.5. The sequence goes on along the minus strand of NZ_PEBA01000064.1, from coordinate 62,456 downwards.
GAGATATGCTGAATAAACAAATAAAAAACAAACTATTATTAATCCTATTCCACATAATTTTGAAATTAGATTTGACGCAATTATTGGTGGTTCAACAGGTACGGTATTACCTTTAAGAATTAATAGAACTCCTCCAAAACCTCTTAAAATACCTGTCAGTATCATAAGTATTGATGTAATAACGATATAAATGTTTTTTTTCATAATGTCTATGTATTTTATTATAAATTATTTTTTTTAAATGGTTACATAAATAGCCATCAATTTGTTTTATTTACACAATATTCTTATATCCTACACAATTTGTATCATTTTCTTTAAAAAGTTACATTAACTAATAAATTTTGATTTGGGTTACTAAATTACAGCCAACGTATAGCTAAACGCAGTTGTGGGTTTAGAAATTGCTTCACTGTCCCACGTTGCAGAATTAAAATTAGGTATTAATAACTTCCTTACCACCATTGACCCCCACAATTGCGTTTAGCTTTTGTTGGTGGCAGTTACTCTTTGGGTTAGTTCATCTATTAATTTGCAAAAAATAGAAAAAGCAGGTTTGGGTGAGTAATCGTCTCTCAAAAGCCCAAACTGGTAAAATTTATCCTCGACAGAACTATTAGTGTCTCGTAAGCTAAATAATTCGTAGTGGTTAATATTTAATTCAGATTTCAAGCTATGGATAGTCCGCACAACTTTTTCAATAACGACCGCCTGTCTTTCATATGACCTTTGTTCGCCTGTCGGCCAGCCATTTTCGGTGATGTGAATAGGTATAGACTGAGGTATTTTACCTTCTTGAAAATTCACGTTCCGCACATATCTCAGAACATTTTTAACTGACTCTATTAAATCGTTGGGTTCTCCGTCCTCTGCCACCGGTCTGAAAACGTCAGGGTAGAAGTCTAAACCAATATAGTCAATAGCGTCTCGCAATTCAAGATATTCATCACTTCCTATTACTTGCCAAAAATTATCAGCAGGATTGAAAGAGGGGACGACATTGAAGCCAACTTTGGTTTGATATTTAAGCCTGTTTATTTCTTTTTTAGCTGTTAGAACACCATCCTTTAATGCCTTGTCTATATTTTCAAATCCTCCACCACCTGCAAAGGATACTCTTAAATTAGGTTCCTCAATGATTTGTAAAGAATACAACTTACTACCAAATCTTTGGATGACGGTCTTAATCGTATTTTCCCAGTCGTCTCTTTGATATGAAATAGACCTATAACACAGAACTAAGTCAATTTTTCGTGTCTCATTTGAGTATTGAAGTATATTCTCTGGAGCTTCAAAAGCTAACTTACTATCACCAAGATATTGAATGTAGCCTCTAATAACTATGAAGCTGTCGTTTTGTTGTATTTCACTTAAAGCTGATTTTATTTTTGAAGGATTGTCAGGCTCTCCAGTCGCAAGTTCTGAGTCAGTACCCGCAACGCTTCCAATGTATATTCCAAAAGTCATAGTTTATAATTTTGTTTCAATAATTGCCACCAATGGCTCGGCGACTTGGCGAAGTAGCGAAGCTGTATCGAAGATACAAAAGCGGAGCTATTTAGCCAAGTCGCTTGTTGTAAGCAGTCCGCGAAGCGGCGGCTTACGGCAAGCGACGTAAGTCGCCGAGCCATTGTTAGCAAGGAGCGCAGCGGATTGCTAACAATGGCTCGGCGACTTGGCGAAGTAGCGAAGCTGTATCGAAGATACAAAAGCGGAGCTATTTAGCCAAGTCGCTTGTTGTAAGCAGTCCGCGAAGCGGCGGCTTACGGCAAGCGACGTAAGTCGCCGAGCCATTGTTAGCAAGGAGCGCAGCGGATTGCTAACAACATCTGTTTTAACGAAACGAATATACGGAAAATTTCGCTTAACCAACCCTATATACGTGTTTCGTTATTTGACTTTTCTTTCTACATAAGATATTGATATATTTGTATTTAAAAAATAAAACCGCACAAATAGCGAAACAAAATATTATAAAATACTATTTCCCTGATATGAATAGCGAAATCATACTTGAAACCTTCGAAAAGAGATTGCTGATGCAGAGATATGCTGGCAATACCATTAGATCGTACAAGGATTACGCTAGTATATTTCTTAAACATGTTAGCAAATATCCCTCCCTTGAAGAAATTCCACTGTCAGATATTGAGGCGTTTATAAACGAAAAAGTTCAAAATGGGAAAATTAGTGTTTCCTATCAAAAAGGATTAGTGGGCGCAATCAAGAAGATGTACGAACTGATATTGGACAAAAAAATCCAACTGGATTACTTATACCCGAAACGCTCATTTTCTAAATTACCTAAATTCTTTTCAAAAGTAAATTACCTAAATTCTTTTCAAAAGAAGAAGTAAGAAATATTCTCGATAACACTCAAAATCTAAAACACAAGGCTATTCTGATGACAATCTATAGTTGTGGACTACGTCTTAGCGAACTGTTGAATCTCAAAATCAAAGACATAAAATCTTCCGATGGAATTATCAGAATCCATCAAAGCAAAGGTAATAAAGATCGGATTGTATCATTACCAGACAAATTGCTGGCGACTTTGAGACATTATTATCAAGCATTCAAGCCAAAGGAGTACCTCTTCGAAGGTGAGAAGGGTGGCAAGTATAGCGAACGAAGTGTACAGTTGATTCTGAAAAAAGCATTGATCAAAGCAAATGTTCAGTCGGAAGGCTCTGTACATACATTGCGACATTCTTATGCCACACATTTAATCCAATCAGGTATCGATATCCGAATTGTAAAAGAGTTATTGGGTCATGAAAATATAAAAACGACTATGATCTACACTCATATCACTGACATAGACAAGCAAAAGACTCCTAGCCCTCTTGATTTTTTATAAGAATAAGATGAACTTTTCACGCTCTATAGAAACAAGCATTATGCTCCAATCATTCTTTAAGAAGGGTTATTCTTCTAGCTTAACTTAACTTTGCTTAGGTTATTGAATAATCAATATTCAGATATAATTTGTCCGAAATGTGTCCGAAAAAAAGAAAAAGCCACTGATTATCAGTGGCTTTTGTCGGGGTGGCAGGATTCGAACCTACGACCTCCACATCCCAAATGTGGCGCGATACCGGGCTACGCTACACCCCGAGAAGGTATCACCTTTGTCTTGTGTGGCACAAATATACAATCTTTCAGGATATTTTACATATGTTGAAACCAACAATAAATTAACATATTGATTATTATGCTAATAAATTGCAATTGTTAGGACACATAATCTATGTTTTAAACGTTTATACTAATAAATAGGATTAAAATACGATATTTGGGCAGGAATAGCTCATTCCTTAATCCATAATTTTCAAAACGATTATGACGAAACTATTTAGAAATTGCTTATTACTTTCATTGCTATTAACTGGTTGTGTTTCCAATAACAAAGAGGAACAAGCAACTGATTCCACAACAGTTGAAAATCCAGAAGAATATAACCTTTCCAAAACGGATATCTTGGAAGATTATATATTAGCTCTTGATTCCACAGATATCGAAAGTGTCGGAAAAGCTACTGCGAAATTCAAAGAACTATTCGATCAGAGAAGCGATAGTATCCAGAATGACAAAGGGGTTGCCCTAATCATGGATTATATAGATAAGGTTTCAATGTATGGTAGTCGTTCTGCCTTTAAAGAGGATGTCAACTACAGACCGCTGGTCAATGTTGAATTTGATGGTGGTAAGGCGGCTGTTCCTGAAGATCTAGAACAAGCTTATGAAAAGATCAATAAAAACGGTTTTAGAGTAAGAGAAGTTGAAGGTATGTTTGACCTTGAAGCGAATCCAATTTATTTCCAAGAAAACTTCTATCCTTTTATTTCTTCTAATTTAGAAATATTCCTTCAGCAACAAGCGAGAGACAATATGGAGGGTTTTGCTGCTGATGCTGCTATTTCCATTCCTTTTCAAACGCTTGTACAACGAACAATTTGGTATGAAGACTTTGCTAACAAAACTAAAGGAACAATCGCTGGAGAGAAAGCTAAAAAGGAGTATGATAAATATTTTGGAACCCTTACTATCGGTATGGACAATACTCCTGCCATTGAAAGTCAGCAATTAGCTCCTTATTTCCAAGAAGCCTATACTTACCTTAAAGACTTCGCTCCAAATTCTGAGACTTACAAAAAATTAGAACCCTATATCGCTCTTCTTCAAGAACAAAAAATCGATGAAGCAAAAGCTTTACTTCCAAATTTGATTGGAAGGGGAATATAGTGGGTAGATATGAGATGTGAGATGTGGGATGTGGGATGTGAGATAGAAAGAAAATAAAAAATAACTAAGAAAGTGTCCCGGAATTTACCAAAACCCCATAAGACTGTTGATTTGCATGCTGAGTCATTTTTGGCTAATCTTGAAGACTATGAATTAGATGAACTAGTTGCAGAATCTTTAGATTATTTGCGAGATCAATTGGATGCCGCTATATATTGGGGTTATCCTGAAATAAAATTTATACATGGCAAAGGCAAAGGTATCCTCAAAACTGCCGTTTATGATGAACTAAGGATCTACAAACAATCTGGAGCAATAAGTCATTATCACCCCTCCTATTCAAATGAAGACATTGTTGTTGTTGTAATTGGACTATAGGACTTTAATTCGATATACTTGATATGGATCTTGAACGAGATCTTTTCCATTATTCCATTGTGGCAGCAATTGCATTTGTGCGCAGGAAAAATACAGATATCCATCTGAGCCAACACCCAATGAATCTGGCCATAAAAGTCTAGGATCTTGTACTACGATTTCAAGCTTGCCTTCTGGCGTCAGTCTTCTCACAGAATAATCCAAAGAAGTCGTTAAATAAATATTTCCTTCTTTATCAGCTACAAGTCCATGAGTAACCCCTACTTCACCTATATTTTCAACTTTCGCAATTAATTCATCTTGAGAAAGAGTTGAGTCTGCTAAGAACTTGGTTTCGACCCTATAAAGGTTTAATTCGTTTATGGGCTTAAAATAAAACCATTTATTATCCTTGGTCAAGGCAATACCATTCACATTGGATTTAAAAGGGTTTCCATTTTTATCTCTCATCTCATGCCCATTATAGCTTAGGACAATATCTTCCTTTGCCAATGTAAATTTTGTTTGGCTCAATGCTTTCCTGGTTTTTCCAGTTTTTAGATCAAGGACAATGATGGCAGCTTGTCCTGGGTCTGACAGGTATGCCAGTTCCTTTTCTGTATCTACGCGAACATCATTCAGTCCAGATTTACTTTTATCCAAATCATCGAATGTAAATACATTCATCACCTTATTGTCTTTGAGATCGATCTGAACCAATTTAAATTGTCCTTCTTGCTTTTTGTCTTTTCCATCTGACCCAAATATTGATCCCGATGATGCTGGTTTAGAATCCAAGACCCACAATTGATCTTTGGTATCTACATAGATATCTTGAACATTTAAAAAGTGTTTTTTGTAGTCACCTTCAGTTTCATTCCATTCCTTATTTGGATAAGCTACACGTTCACTATTGACAATTTCTGTCAACCCAAAAAGATATGGATCTTTCTTAGGAAAAGAAACAAATACTCGATTATCAGAAGATACCGAAACGCCGATTGGTTGTGATTTCCCAAAGGAAGCTACTACTTCCAAATCAGAATTTTTGGTTTGTGTCATAGCATTAAAATTTATCGTAAGTGCAATTAAAAATAATGAGCTGATTTTTTTCATGAGAACGAGATTAAATTATGGGAATCAAAGACATTAGACACTAGACAAAAGACATTAGACTTTTGTTTGGTTGAAAATAAAAAAGTGGCTGGTGGGGACACCAGCCACGGCTGTGAAAGTCTAAATACTAACTATTTACTACTAAATACTACTTAGCAGGTGTAATTGTAATTTTTCTGAATTCGATAGGTCCATGGTCACCTTGGATGTACAATGGTCCTGGTTCGCCTTCTTTACTGTCAAGGGCGCCACCTGTAATACCAGGGATTTCTTGTTTAGTAATTACAGTTTGTCCGTTGATAGAGATTGTTACTAATCTGCCGACAAGTGTAATTTCCATATTGTTCCATTCATTCGGGCCTTTTGTTACTAATGCATTAGGCGTAAGGAAACCATAGATTGCGCCGAAATATAAATTTCCTGGGTGTCTATCTTTTGGAGAGTCTTCGATCTGAACTTCATAACGACCTCTCAAATAAACTCCTGAGTTACTTCCTTCAGGATATTTAAATTCAAGATTAAGTTTAAAGTCTTCGAAGTTTTGTTCTGTTATTAAGTTAGCACCTGCTGCTTCGTTTGTCAGAATACCATCTTTGACTGTCCATTTATTGTTTTCGTTTGATGGTTTCCAACCTGTTAGATCTTTACCATTAAACAATTCCACTGCTGTTCCCCAAGTTGGTTCTCCAGTACGGTTTAGGTAAGGTGCTTTAGTTCCTGTAAAAGTATACTTTTCGCCGTTATTGCTTGTGATTGTACCTTTTATTTCGGCACCAGCTAGTTCACCTTCGATTACGAAATCACCATTTCCACCTTCCCATTGTGGAGGGATTGCAAAAGAGAACTTACCATCTTGAAGTTTGATATGGGAAACAGGTCTGCTACTTCCGCTATCACCTACCCAGTAACCTACCAATGTAGTGAATCCTGACAATTTGATTTCTAACCAAGAAGGCACTTGTTTGCCATTTTTATCGACATTTAAGTCCCAACGTCCCAAAAGGTCTTTTGATTCTTCAGGGATTGTTTGCGATGCGGGGTTATGTTCCACTTCTTCTTTTTTTTCTTGCCCTTGATTTTCTGCTTTTTCTTGGGTTCCATTTTGACACGAAGTCAGGCCTAGTCCAAGAATACTTGTAAAGGCTAAACCGTAAGCAAATTGTTTGATCATCTTAATTATATTTGATTGATTATTTATTAAACTTTATAGTATTGTTCGAATCCAGTTCTTGGAGGAGGTCCGATCAATAAGGCATTTGCAAATTTATCATTTGTAATTTCTTTTTTCACTGGATCGAAGTCGAATTTACCATTTAATCTTTGTGCGATTACTCCCAAGCAGAATACTTGGCTCAACGGACCTGCTATTTCGAATGAAGATCGGGTCTTTTCTTCACCTTTACAAGCTTTCAAGAAGTTTGCAAAGTGATTTGAAGGAGATGCAGGGACTTCAGGCAGCTTATTAGCTAAGTCATTTGCTTTATCTTCTGGAATAATGGAAAGCGTACTACCGTGTGACCCACCTTTGAAAGTAAGGTCTTTACCATAGATTATTTTTCCAGGGTTCAATTTCGCAGGTTCAAGGTTTCCTGTGCTTGGAGGAGGTATATTAGGATCTAGTCCAGAGACTCCATATCCTTCTGGAATTGGAGGTAGATTGTTGATTCCGTCGTACCACATGATATCCAATGCCGGCATTCCTCTGCGTTTAGGGAAGCTGAATTTTAAAGTTGACGACATCGGGAAGAAGAATGAGTTATGTCCTTCCAGCATTTCTGCACCAACTGAGGTTGGCAACCCCAAATTCAGGAATTCATGAGCTGTATCTAGAATATGTGCTCCCCAGTCACCTAGGGCTCCCATTCCGAAATCAAACCAACAACGCCATTGTCCATTGATAAAGTCTTTATTGTAATTATGTCCGATAGTTTGCATTTGCCATAAATCCCAATCCAGTGTACTAGGGATTGGTTCGGCTGGTGGGAAATTCTTAATGTTGACATCCCAACCATGCCATCTTCTTGGCATATTCATGTGACCAACGATCTGAGTAACATCTTTTATGATTCCGGCGTCTTTCCAAGCCTTAAATTGGAAGTAATTGGCGTCTGAATGTCCTTGATTACCCATTTGTGTAGCCAGTTTAGGATTTTTCTTAGCCTTTTCCATCATAAGTTCTACTTCCAGAAAAGTACGTGCCATTGGCTTTTCTACATAGACATGCTTTCCTAAATCCAGAGCCATCATGGTAATTGGAAAATGCGAAAAATCTGGCACACCAACCGAAACGGCATCGATTTGATTTCCCATCTTATCAAACATCTGTCTGAAGTCTTGGAATCTTGGAACATCAGGGAATTGTTTCAGTATAGCTTCCGTATGTTTTGCGCCCATATCCACATCACATAATGCTACGATATTACATAATCCTGTTTTATATAAATCACCCAATATTTCGGCAGCTCTGTTTCCGATTCCCACAGCGGCAAGGTTGACACGTTCATTTGGCTTTGCCATCAAGATATTTCCCAAAGGACTACTTGCCATTGTTAATGCTCCACCAGCAATTATGGACTTTTTTAAAAAACTTCTACGAGAAAAATGGTGATTCATCAGATTCTGAGTTTAGGTTTACGAATGTTACATGAATGATTAGCTTAAAATTAAAAAAAAATCCTAATTTCAGACACCTAATTGGATATTAATCCATAAACCTGTTACAATAAAAGACAAAATATGATGAAAAGAACCTTTTTTAAATCTGTTTTCACTACTTCTTGCACATTTCTATTAATAAGTTCGATGAGCATTTCCTGTCAACAGGATCAAAAGACTTCTGATGGTTGGGAATTATTATTCAATGGCAAGGATTTGACGGGTTGGAAGCCATTGGCTGGGAAGGCAGACTATCATGTAGAAGATGATGCTATCGTCGGAGTAATGACTAAGGGTACACCCAATTCATTTTTGGTCACAGATCAGGAATACGGTGATTTTATATTGGAACTTGATGTAAAATTAGAAGGTAATACAACGAATTCTGGAATTCAGACTAGAAGTCATTTTGATTCTACGGCAAATAATGGTGCTGGACGTGTTTATGGGAGACAGATTGATATAGATCCGACTGAGCGAGCGTGGACAGGTGGTATTTATGATGAGGGAAGAAGAGAATGGCTCTATCCATTAGATTTAAATCCGACAGCAAAAACTGCATACAAACCCAATGATTTCAATCATTTTAGGATTGAAGCTATTGGAAATGAAACCAAGACTTGGGTAAATGGAGTTCCTACTTCTTTTGTAATAGATAGTTTAGATGATTCTGGTTTTATCGCTCTACAAGTGCACAGCATTCCTGATTCTCTAGACGGTAAAAAGGTATATTTCAAAAACATCAAGATTCAGAAGAAGGATTTGAAGCCTCAGGACTTTCCGAAGGAAGTGTATGTGGTCAATACGAAAGCTAATGATTTATCAGAGGTTGAAAAGGCAGCTGGGTATTCATTGTTGTTTAATGGGAAAGATGCAAGTGGTTGGCACAGCGCCAGAGGGGGTGAATTTCCAGAAAAGGGTTGGAAAATAGAAAATGGAATTATACAGGTTCAAAAATCTGATGGTGGTGAATCTACCAATGGTGGGGATATCGTAACAGACAAGCAATATAAAGCCTTTGACCTCTCTTTTGATTTTAAATTAACACCTGGGGCAAACTCAGGCATCAAATATTTTGTGACCTTAAACGAAGAAACCAAGGGTTCTGCTATTGGTCCTGAATATCAGATTTTAGATGATGAGCTTCATCCTGATGCAAAATTAGGGAAAGATGGCAATAGGACATTGGCTTCCTTATACGACTTGATCACTTCTGACCGCAACCCTAGACCTCGAAAACCGATCGGAGAATGGAATAGAGGCAGGATTGTGGTTACTCCAGACAACCATGTCACTTATTATTTGAATGGATTTAAGATATTGGATTTTGTTAGAGGTTCTGAAGATTTCAGAAAATTAGTTGCAGGTAGTAAATATAAAGATTGGGATAAGTTTGGGGAGGCTGAACAAGGTCATATTTTATTACAGGACCATGGGGATCAGGTATCCTTTAGGAGTATCAAGATAAAAGAATTATAAATAAAATGCCCCGAATGATTCGGGGCATTTTTTATAATTGCGATTTAAAATCTTTTATTCTTGATTGGAAATTTTCAAACTCTGATGATTGCAAATTAATAAAGCTATTATCTTCCAGTTTCCCTACCACTTCATTCATTTCAGCTTCAGATTCGTACACCATCAAGCGGAAAGGATTGTGATAATCTTTGCTTCTTGAGTTATAGATCTCATCACAAATCCATTTTTTAGTTTGAAGAGCCTCATCAAAAAGTTCATTCCAAAATTCTGCATTCCAATTTTGAGGATCTGTTTCAGTGATTTCCTGTAAGGATGCCAAGCTGTGCTGAAGTTTATCCTGTACATAATCACTGCTCAATTGTCTGTAGTTTGAATGCATTTCATCCCATGAATCTATCTGTCCAGATTTTAAATTGTTCAATAGATCATCAAGTTTACTAACAGGAATCAATTGACTACCTACGTTTTCAAACTCTTCTCTTTTTAAACCCTTATCAATCAATGATTTTATATTATTGTTAAAACCATTTGGATCAACATGTTCCATTATTTGGCAGACAGCATAATATCGAACTAATTTTTTAAATAGGTGGAAAGATTCTTTTGGTTTCAAAAGAAGAACTTTTCTTTTGGAGAACTCAGCATTGTCCAAGAATATTTCTTCGGATGTTTTCTCATTGTTGTTTAACCACTGTAAAGGGTCTGATATATTCAATGATTTTCTAACGGCCGATTTAATCTCTTTGATTCCTGTAAATATTTCATTTACTGTATCAGGAGCTAAGATATCATATTCAAAATATTGGTTTTTGAATGAACGCTTGTCCCTACTGATGAATTTATTTGTATTACGCATTAAAGCGTACATATTATACATAAACCAATAGCCTGGAACAATCACCAATCTATCATGAGTGACGTCATTGCTTACTAATGAGAATGGAAATTTAATATCCAGTTCATGCAAGAAATCACCTTTAACGATCAATGTGTATGATGCAAAACGTGAATTATGTTTAAGGCTAACACATAGGCCTGGCCAAAAACCACGTCCTGCGATTATTTCGCCATCTGCCCCTCTTGAGTTATGATTTGAACCTACCGTTGCTCCTGCCGCCATATTACTTTGGCCTTTGATTAAGGCTGCACATAAAAACGAGTTATTATGGTGTTGCTCATGAGCGGGGAAAATCAGCGAATTTAATACTTCACAACAAGAAATGGTAGAATTGTCTCCCAAGAAGGAGTTAATCAATCTTGCGCCGTATTTCAGCTGGGAATAAGATGATAAGATAAAGCGTACAGCTTTGACACCGTAAAACACACGGCAACCATAACCAATAATTCCATTCACCAGTTCACACCCTTCTCCAATTTGAGTATAAGCTTCGGAAGTGGAATTGATGGTTACATTTTTGAGTTTACTTACCCCTTTTATGTAAGCATCAGATCCAATTTTCACATTTTTAAATGTGTGTGAATTTTTGATAACTGTACGGTCCCCTATTTCACTATAGTAACCTCTGATATCATTGAATTTTTGGTTGGTTATATCGAAGAATCTTTTCTGTAATTCTTTATCTTGTCTATTACGGGTCCAAAGATAAACGTCTGCTGCTTGCATACCATCAAAAGGCAATACAGAGCGCCCACCATTTTCATTACATAACTCTAAAAATATTCTGCTTTTTTCTGGGTCTCCTTCTTTAAGGATTCCATTTCCAAATTTTGCATTGGAGCTGGTTTCCATTTCGTTTACATTTAAAAGGATCACTTCATTGCCTACGATAAAATGAGCAATATAACGAACTTGATGAAGAGCTACACAATCACCTAAGTCACAAGAAATAATTTGAGAATTATAAATTCCGACTGGAAGTCTGATATCTCTATATTCCAGATACACTTCTTCCATATCACCAATACGAACCAATCCAAAGAATTTGGATCTTTTGATTTGCTGGGGAATGAATTTATCTGTTACGAGTACATCATTCCAATCTGTTGACTCATTATTATTTAATTCGAGGATTCGAATTTCTTCTTCGGTGAGGTTTCTGTAATTTTTGTTGGATTTATTCTGTTCAAACCTTAGGTAGTATTCGTCTTTACCTTCAGGAAGATAATCGGCGGGTATGAAATCATACCCGATCCGATTTAATGGTACCTTTATTATATATCCCATAAGATGTTATTCCACAGTTACTGATTTTGCTAAGTTCCTTGGTTTATCTACGTCTAAACCACGGTATACTCCAATATAATATGATAGTAGTTGCAGAGGCACTACCGTCAATAGAGGAGCAATAACTTCGTCAGCTTCTGGAACAACCATTACATCATTAGAAATAGTTGGAGTTACTTCGTCTCCTTGGGTCATCACAGAGATCACCATACCTTTTCTAGCTTTGATTTCTTGGATATTACTTACTATTTTTTCATGGTATGCGTCCTTACTTGCAATAAATACTACTGGCAGTTCTTCATCTACCAATGCAATAGGACCATGTTTCATTTCAGCTGCAGGGTATCCCTCCGCATGGATGTAAGATATTTCTTTTAATTTCAGGGCACCTTCAAGTGCAGTTGGGAAGTTATACCCACGGCCTAAATAAAGTACATCTCTTGCATCTTTATATTTATAGGCTATCGCCTTGATATTGTCGACTTCATTTTCCAATACCCATTGAACTTTTTCCGGTATATCGTTTAGTTCTTGGCACAGTTCATTAAAGCGTTCATCAGAAATTGTTCCTTTAGCTTTTGCTAATTTAAGTGCGAATAGCATTAGGACTGCTAATTGTGCGGTATATGCTTTGGTACTTGCTACGCCAATCTCTGGTCCTGCATGCGTATAACAACCTGCATGAGAAATTCTAGCGATTGATGATCCTACTACGTTAACAATACCGAAGATAGTCGCTCCCTGTTCTTTAGCTCTTTCAAGTGCCACCAAAGTATCTGCAGTTTCACCACTTTGAGATATTGCAATAATTACATCTTCAGATGAAATCACTGGGTTTCTGTATCTGAATTCTGAAGCATATTCTACTTCTACATTTACTCTACAAAGTTCTTCGATGACATATTCCGCTACCAATCCAGCGTGCCAACTTGTTCCACAAGCAACAATGATAATCCTTCTGGCATTTGCCAATTTATCTTGGATAGCATCCACCCCACTTAAAATAATTCTTTGTTCATTCAACACCAATCTACCTCTTAATGAATCGGCGATGGTTGTTGGCTGTTCGAAAATTTCTTTAAGCATGAAATGGTCGTAACCACCTTTTTCGATAGCAGCCAGTTCAAGGTCAAGTTTTTGAACAAATGGGGTTATAATTTCATTACCAAGGTTTTTAAGGATTAGTTCATCTGGTTTAACAATAGCCAGTTCATAATCATTAATGTATACCACTTCCTTTGTATAAGCCAACATTGGAGAGGCATCTGATCCCAAGAAGTGTTCATTATTACCTATACCAATAACCAATGGGCTACCTTTTCTTGCAGCGATAATTGTATCGGGTTGATCTGCAGCAATTATTAGAATTACATAAGCACCTGTAACGCGCTTTAGGGCGATTCTAATAGCTTCTTCCAGACCACATTCATTCTTAGCTTGTATATCTTCTATAAAGTTCAATAGAACTTCAGAGTCCGTATCCGATTTAAATTCATAACCCGCTTTTGACAGCTCGCTTTTCAGTTGAGCATAATTTTCAATGATTCCGTTATGAATCATTGCGAGTTTTCCAGATTTTGAAACATGGGGATGAGCATTTCTATCTGAAGGTTCACCATGCGTTGCCCATCTGGTATGGCCAATTCCGGTTGTGCCAGCAGTGGATTGATCACCTACGAACTCTTCCAATGCAGCAACTTTTCCAGCTTTTTTATAGACTTTTACGGTATCCCCTTGTTGAAGGGCTACACCTGCACTATCATAACCTCTATATTCTAATTTCTTCAAGCCATCTATTACAATAGGGTAAGCTTGACGCGTTCCGGTATAACCGACAATTCCACACATACTTGTTTCTCGTTTAATTTAAGTTTTAAAATATTTAATAAATATATAAAATTTCTTGATGCAATCGTTTGCGGGCATCTAAAAACAAAAACCGAACCAATTTGGTCCGGTTTTTAAATTAAAGTTTTTTATTCAAGCTCAAACTTATATCCTACACCCTTTACGGTTGTAACATAGGTGTCACCTATCTTTTCTCGGAGCTTTCGGATATGTACGTCGATTGTTCTATTGGTTACTACCACTGAGTCTTCCCATATTGCTTTAAGGATTTGCTCTCTGGTAAATACCTTGTTTGGTTTTGATGCTAATAGGTAAAGTAATTCGAATTCTTTTTTTGCCAGAACGAATTTCTCGTCTCCTCGATACACTAAAAACGAATCCCTATCAATTACCAAATCAGATATTTCTAATTTATCGGTTACTTGGTCATCGATAACCTCCGTTGTATTTCTACGGAGTATAGCATTGATTCGGCTCATGAGAGCTCTTGGTTTAATTGGTTTAGCGATATAATCATCTGCTCCAACATGAAAACCTGCTATTTCTGAGTATTCTTCACTTCTAGCAGTTAAGAATACCATAAATACCTGTTTAAATTCAGGCATTGAGCGCATTAAGCGACAAGCTTCAATACCATCCATTTCAGGCATCATCACATCCAATATTATAAGATCTGGAAAAACCTCTTTGGCAACCTTGATAGCTTCTTTTCCATTAGAAGCTGTATAAACTTGGTAACCCTCCTTGGTTAAGTTATAAGAAATGAGTTCTACAATATCCGACTCATCATCAACCACAAGAATCTTTTGATTATTGGCCATATACGCTGTTTTTTTGCTAAGGTATATACTTAATTATAAAATAAAGTTACCTTAAAGTTATGAAATTGTTAAGCCTTAAAATAGAGTTAACAATGCATTTTTATTTTATTAAGGTTTTCGTTAAGAAATCTTCTAATTGTTTCCCTCTTAAATTCTTAGCAATTATATTTCCTTCAGCATCCAGGATGTAAGATGTAGGAATACCTTTAATTGAATAATCAATAATCAATGGAGAACTCCACGCTTGGAGATCAGAGATATTGGTCCAGGTTAATTTATCATCTTGTATAGCTCGCATCCAAGAGCCTGGGTTATTATCCAAAGAAACGCCTAAAACAGTAAAATTTTTATCTTTGAATGTGTTGTATTGTTTTACAATATTTGGATTTTCTTCTCTGCAAGGCATACACCAAGATGCCCAAAAATCAACCAATACGTATTTTCCTTTGAAATCCGAAAGCTTCACTGTTTTATTGTCAGGTGTATAAGCTGTTATTTCTGGAGCTTTTTGTCCTACCGCCAATTTTCTCAATTTGTCGACTTCCGCTTTAAATTCCCCAACATATCTATTATTGTTGAATTTGTCCTTGATATGATCGGCATATGAAATAAGTTCTGCTTCCGCCATTTCCGGATCTAAAGTACTCATTACATAAAACCCGGCTAAGTCTTCATTTTTATTAGCAAAGTCTACGGCTTGATTAATATAGTTTTTAAAGAAAGGTTCAAATTTCATTAACATTTCAGAACGCAGATTTTGAATCCCATTAGCGTCCATTTCTGCAGTTGCACTACTGAACGATTGTTGAAGGGAATCTCTAACGAAGTCAATTCTTGCTTTTTGAGGGGCAAAATCCTTTAATTTCTGCGAGAGATCAGAACCTTTTATTTCGTAATTTTCAGGCTGTTGAAGATCGACGTTGAACTCGACATTCTTTCCAGGCTCCAAAATTACTGGATAACGGTTTTTACCCACTTCAATGGTCAGCAGTCTTTCTTGAGTAGCTGGGCGTTCAAATTTAAATTTATTCCCATCTGCAATAAATGTTGAGTCCAGTTTTTGATCACCTTCATAGAAACTCACCACCTTCACATTGCCTGGGTTATCAATAACACCATTTACTTGAACGGCTTCTGAGTTAGAACAAGCCTGTAAACCTGAAATCAACAAACCGGCTAAACCAATATATATTGCAAACTTTTTCATTTTTATTTTATAAACTCTCTTGATTTTGAAATTGCTTTTTCTAATCCTGTAGCGTCCTTACCACCGGCAGTTGCGAAGAAAGGTTGACCACCTCCGCCGCCTTGAATTTCTTTTGCTAGTTCGCGCACAATATTTCCTGCATGCATTCCTCTTTCTTTTGCAAGGTCATCAGAAATCATCACGGTAATGCTTGGTTTACCATCTATTACAGCTCCTAATACTGCATACAAATTATTAATACCACCTTTGAGAGCATAAGCCAAAGTTTTAACCGCATCCGCATTTGGAAGATCAACAATAGTAGCTATATAATTGATATCACCGACCTTCTCTAGTTTTTTCTCGATTTCATCTTTCAAACCTTGAGATTTCTCGCGGATATAATTCTCGATTTCTTTTTTGAGCGCATTATTTTCGTCAATAACTTTAGAAACAGCGGAAACAAAATCTTTAGGATTGTTCAATAATTCTTTAATGTTATCAAACAGTTCGAAATGCTCACGGATTACTTGTTCAGATTTAGTTCCAGTTATGGCTTCGATCCTTCTTACTCCCGCTGCTACAGCAGACTCAGAAAGGATTTTAAAGAAACCAATCTGACCTGTAGCATTCACGTGTGTACCACCACATAATTCTTTGGAATAGGAATCATCAAAAGTGATAACCCTCACATGATCTCCATATTTCTCTCCGAACAATGCTGTTACCCCAGATTCTAAAGCCTTTTGGAAAGGAACGTTACGTTCTTCTTTTAAAGGTATGTCCTGACGGATTTTAGCATTTACGATGTCTTCAATTTCTTTTATTTCTTCGTAAGTTAATTTTGCGAAGTGAGAGAAGTCAAAACGAAGCACATCTGGAGAAACCAAGGAACCTTTTTGATTCACGTGGTCACCCAAAACTTTTTTAAGTGCCGCATGCAATAAGTGGGTTGCCGAGTGATTAGCTTCAGTATCTTTTCTTTTTTTATCATCCACTACTGCTTCGAATTCACCGACCAAAACATTTGGAAGTTGATTTACATAATGAATAAACAATCCATTTTCTTTCTTCGTATCCACAATGCTTATTCTTTCGTTGGTGTCCAAAGAACGAATAAATCCTTTGTCACCCACCTGGCCACCACCTTCAGCATAGAATGGAGTTTCTGAAAGAACCAATTGGTATTGATCTTTTCCTTTGGTGGATACTTTTCTATATTTTAAGATTTCAGTATTCGATTTCAGGGTATCATAACCTACGAATTCGCTTTCTTTATCGTCATTTACCAATACCCAATCTCCAGTATCGATAGCAGTTGCAGCTCTTGATCTTTCTTTTTGAACTAGCAGAGCTTGTTGGAACCCATTCATGTCAACAGTCATTCCCTTTTCACGTGCCAATAATTCTGTCAGGTCAATCGGGAACCCGAAGGTGTCAAACAATTCGAATGCAAAATCTCCATCGATCACATTGGTGTCAGAGGTATAGGATTCGAAGCGTTGGATTCCTTGTGTCAATGTTCTCAAGAAAGACACCTCTTCTTCGAGGATTACTTTCTCTACGAAATCTTTTTGTTGATATAATTCATCGAACACTCCTTTGAACTGTTCCGCCAATACAGGTACCAGTTCATGGATGAATGGAGTTTTAAAATGAAGGAATGTATATGCATATCTTACGGCACGTCTTAAAATCCTGCGGATTACATAACCTGCTTTATTGTTGGAAGGCAATTGACCGTCAGCGATTGCAAAGCTAACTGCGCGAATATGGTCTGAAAGCACGCGCATGGCGATATCGCTTTTTTCGTCGGATCCATAAGCAATTCCGGATTTTTGAGCAATAAACTGGATCAGAGGCTGGAAAACATCAGTATCATAGTTAGAAGACTTTCCTTGAATGGCTCTGACAAGCCTTTCAAAGCCCATTCCTGTATCCACATGTTTTGCAGGCAACGACTCCAAGCTTCCATCTTTCAAACGGTTGAACTGCATAAAAACGAGGTTCCAGATTTCAATAACCTGAGGATCGTCCATATTGACCAGGTCTTGCCCTTTAACCTTAGCACGTTCTTCATCAGAACGCATATCATAATGTATTTCGGAACATGGTCCACAAGGTCCTGTGTCCCCCATTTCCCAAAAGTTATCCTTTTTATTTCCTAGGAGGATTCTATCTTCTGGAATCAGGGCTTTCCATAGGTTGAAGGCTTCTTCATCTTGTTGCAATCCTTCCAGTACATCTCCTTCAAATATTGTTACATAGAGACGGTCCTTATCCAATTTCAAGACTTCGGTCAATAATTCCCAAGCCCATTCAATAGCTTCTTTTTTAAAATAATCTCCGAAAGACCAGTTTCCCAACATTTCGAAAAGTGTATGGTGATAGGTGTCGATACCTACTTCTTCCAGGTCATTGTGTTTACCAGAAACACGCAAGCAACGTTGAGTATCTGCTACGCGTGGGTATTTGGCGACTGCTTCGCCTAGGAACAACTCTTTAAACTGGTTCATACCCGCATTGGTAAACATCAATGTAGGGTCATTCTTCACTACCACCGGTGCCGATGGAACAATCTGGTGTCCTTTACTTTCAAAAAAATCTAAGAAGGCTTGACGTATATCTCTACTAGTCATTTAATTCGCGTATAATTTAAACTGCAAACTTACTTAAATTTGATGAGTATACGCCCCAATCAACCCAATTTTTATTAATATGACGCATATTTTTCCTAAATTTATCTCAGTAAAAACATACACACATAATAAATCATCAAGATGACAATTATTGTCCCTACGGATTTTTCTGAAAACTCGAGATTTGCAGCTGATTATGCTTGTCAAATTGCTGTTGAGAAAGGTCACAATCTACATTTATTACACTGCTATACCTCGAGCTCAGTTGGCGACACGAAAGGTGAAAGCGTTGACAACCCGTTATTGTTGGCCGATCAGAAAATTCTAGAACTGCAAACCCAGCTAGTAAAAACTTATCCTCAATTACATATTAGCATTGAATGTTCTCGCAGTTTAATCATTGATAAACTGACAGAACTTTCACAGTCAGGAAAATATGCATTGATTGTTATGGGTGCATCCGGTGCTAGTCAGTCAAAACCTGTATATTGGGGCAGCACTACTGTTGCTGTGGCTTCTAAATCAGAGGTTCCTGTTGTGGTAATCCCAAATCACCAACATACATTTGACATTAATCATGCAGCATTATTGACAAATTTTAAGTCAGAGGAATTGGATACTCTCAAAGAATTTCAGGACATTGTTGGAATCCCCAATCAGCTTACTTTAATTCATGTTTTCAAGGAAAGTCAAAAATCAGAAAATGTGAACGATGATTTAGACTCATGGGTTTATAACATTAGGGAAATGGGATCCATAGCAGATGTGCAGACGATTGCAGAACCAATCAATAAAGATGACATTGAATTAGATACCGTTCCTGAGGTCGTGAGCAAAATTATTAGTGAGGTTGACCCTCAGATTATTTTGATTACACCTAGTAGGAAAACCTTTTTTGAAAGATTATTTAAAAGCTCGGTTTCTAAGGCCATTGCTTTAGAACTTAGCAAACCAGCATTTTTTGACAAAATCTAAACTAAAACATACAGCATGAGCAAAATACTTATACCCGTAGATTTCTCTGAGAATTCTAATAATGCGATTCATTACGCTTGTCAAATTGCACAAGAGGGCGGACAAGAAATTGACCTTGTCCATGTTTTTTCTTCGCATTCCAATACTTATGCAAATATTAAAGGGGAAACACCACTAAATGACCCTAGAGTTCCGGAGGCTGAGCAAAACATGGTTGATACTATTACTCAAATCCAGCAGGAATTTCCAAAAGTGAGAGCTAACAGTATTTTCAAAGAAGGCAACTTATATGATGAGATCAAGGCTCTAACAACGGCAACTTCATATGATGTCGTGGTTATGGGTACGCAAGGAGCTTCCGGATTGGATGCTGTATTTATCGGGAGCAATACTTACGACACCATATTAAATACTACTACTCCTGTTTTGGCAGTACCTGAAATTGCTACTGAATATAAAAAGGATAACGTAGCATTGTTGTGTAATTTTAAAGAGGCGGAGTTAACAGCATTACAACAAGCTGCCCCGCTGTTTAAGACAGATTATAGATTAATTTTAATCCACGTCAACACAGATGATAAGGCTATAAAGGATATTGATGCTCAATTTAAGGAATGGATTAATAGAATTGAATCGGAATTAGGCATTTCAGATATTTCATACATCATCAAGCCTCAAACTTTGTTTATGCGCCAGAAAGAAACTGTAGCACAAGCAATCACTTCTGTCTTATTAGATGAGCAAGTTGACATCTTGATACTTACGAAAAGTAAAAAGAGTGTTTTCAGGCAATTAACTGAATCAAATGTCATCAAGAAAATGGCATTCAACATTCAAATCCCTACCTTCTTTGCTAGAGTTTTAAGCTAGACTTCCTATCGGAATTTAACTACAAAATCATGGTATTTTAACCTTTGTTGCCAAAACAAAATGTTTTGGCAACAAATTTGCCAAGTGAGCAGTAACATATAACATTTAAAGGTTAAAATATTATGAATACACTTTACTTTAAAAAAGCTAGCGCCTTGGCTGCTGCTATTTTAATCTCTTCTGCTACATTCGCTCAAACTAATACAGCAACTGTTGAAGGCACCTCTATTTTAGGTCCAACTTCTCAATATAGAACTTGGTCTATTGGTGTAAACGCGGGTCTTTTAAACCAATCCAATATTTTCGGTTTCAATAGAGCCGGATACGATAAATTGAATAACAATGTAGGTTATTCAGCTTATGTGAAAAAGCAAATCTCTCCATCTTTCGGAATTAAAGCTCAATATATGGGCGGAAAAGTAGGTGGTGTGAACGAAGAATCTGGCACTGAGTTCGAAGCAAAAATGCCTTGGTCTGCAGCCTTGTCTGGAGAGTTCACTCTTGCAAACACCAACTGGAGATTTTTCAACAGCATTATCAAACCTTATTTCGCAGTAGGTTTAGGTGCTTTGAACTCTGAAACAACGCTTACAATTGGCGAAACATCTACAACTTCTGACTCTCAGACAAAACTTTATGTTCCTGTTGATGCAGGTTTCAAATTTGCTGTTGCTAGAGGAATCAACATTGATTTAGGTTACCAATTAAACTGGGCTAACCAGAATTTTGATGGTATCCGTGGTGGTCAATATAAAAATGATTTATTCTCATACGCACATGCTGGTATCGAAGTGGCTTTAGGAGATGGAAACAAACCTTATTTAGGGAATTCAAATCCAGTTGCTACGATGTCTGCTAAATATGATGAATTGAAAGCTGAGCGCGACGCATTAGTTGCTGCAAATGAAAAGCTTCAATCAAATATGGATGAAATCAACGCTGGTCTTGAAGATTCAGATAATGATGGTGTAGCAAACAAGTTCGACAAATGTCCTGACACTCCTGCTGGAACTAAAGTAGATGGTTCAGGTTGTCCACTTCCAGAAGCTAAACACGAAACTAAAGTAGTTGAGAAAATCGTTGTTACTGAAGAAGACAGAAAAGTAGTTGATGAAGCTATTAAAAACTTAGAGTTTGATTTGAGCAAAGCTACTATCCGTCCTTCATCATACGAATCATTGAATAGAGTTGCTGCTTTATTGATTGAGAAAAACTTCAGCTTGAAACTTGCTGGTCACACAGATAACACTGGTTCATTACAATTGAACTTACGTCTTTCTAAAGAGCGTGCAGAGGCAGTTAAAGCTTACTTAGTATCTAAAGGAGCAAATGCATCACGTATCGAAGCAACAGGTTATGGTCCTAACCAACCAATTGCAACTAACAGCACACCAGAAGGTCGTCAGTTAAACAGACGTGTTGAATTTACTTTATTCTAGGAATAAAAAGAGCATTAAGCTAAACAACATACAATCAAAATTAGGGTCTGCATCTGTAGACCCTTTTTTATTAAACATTAAAAAAGGGCAAATTTTCCAATTTGCCCTTTAAATATTATGAATAGTTTTTATTCAGAACTATCTGAAATTCCTGTTTCTCTTTCCTTTCTAATTTTAGAATTTTTATATCCATAAAGGAAATAGAAAGCTACCCCGATAGCCATCCATATTCCCAATCGCTCCCAACTTTCGATAGGAAGACCCGCCATCATCAACACACAAACTAAAATACCTAAAATAGGAACCAAAGGCACTAAAGGAGTTTTGAATGGTCTTTCAATATTAGGATTGGTTTTACGAAGCACCAAGACTCCAATACATACTAATGTAAATGCAAATAAAGTTCCGATACTAACCATATGTCCCAAATCAGACACAGGTACGAAACCTGCAAACAAACTCACAAAAATCATAAAGATTAGGTTTGTTTTCCATGGAGTCTGACGTTTTGAAAGGTCTGAGAATAGTTTAGGAAGTAATCCATCCTTACTCATTGAATAGAATACACGGCTTTGGCCCAATAGCATTACTAAAATAACTGAAGTATATCCAGCGATAATCGTAACGATCATGGCTGTATTTAGGAAGTGATAACCTGTTTTTTCGAAGGCTGTCGCTACAGGTTTTGCATCTCCACTGAAAACTGTATAAGGAGCTAAACCTGTCATTACGTAAGCAAAGAGAACATATAGTATTGTACAAACAATCAATGAACCTATGATACCGATAGGCATTCCTTTTTTTGGATTCTTAGCTTCTTGAGCAGCAGTACTTACTGCATCAAAACCAATAAATGCAAAGAATACAACTCCAGCAGCCTGAAGGATACCTGTCCAGCCATAATGTCCTCTATAATCACTGTTCCAAAATTCCCAGAATCCCATTTGACCGTTTTTGACCATTTCTTCACCTTCATTTACTGGAATCAAAGGAGTGTGGTTTGCAGGATCAATAAATTGCCATCCCAATACAATGAATAAAATAACTACTGCAACTTTAAGAACAACAAGGATATTATTTACAAAAGAAGATTCTTGAGTACCACGCATTAATAATAAGGACAGCAGGCAAACGATTATAATTGCTGGCAAGTTGATTACTCCACCTTCGAATGGTCCAGCCAATACTTCTTGGGGGAGGTGGATTCCAATGAGCAAAAACAGTTCATTTACATATTGTGACCAACTTACCGCTACTGTTGCAGCTGCTAAAGCATATTCCAGCACTAAGTCCCAACCAATGATCCAAGCCATAAATTCGCCCATGGTAGCATAAGAATAGGTGTAAGCACTTCCAGCTACGGGGATCATTGATGCAAATTCAGCATAACAAAGTCCTGCAAAAGCACATCCTACTGCTGCAATGATAAATGAAATCATAACGGCAGGTCCAGCATGGTCAGCTGCAGCAATTCCGGTTAGGGAAAACAATCCTGCACCGATGATTGCTCCAATTCCAAGAGCAATAAGGCCTGAACTGGAAAGGGTCCGTTTTAGCGTACCTTCCCCACTCTGCTCTGCTTCTGAAACTAATTTTGAAATCGATTTTTTATACCACATAAATTTAGATGAATAATTAAAGTATCAAACCTACAAAAAAAATAAAAAATACTGCATATCATTATTAAATCCTTATCGATATAAGCAAATTCATCTAATTTCTACTTAAAGACTGATTGAACTTTACAAATATTCTTTTTGGGAAACTTAATTCAAAATAATTATTGGCGGGATTGAATCTATTTAAAATTATTATCATTTTAACGAGTTTCATAAAAATTTAAATTGAAGTAAAACAAATATTTAATTATGTTGTTGAATGAATTGTAAGGGTTAAGTAAAATAAAATGCTAAATATTTGATTTTAACCGATTGAATATTAGGATTTATCAGATTCTATTATTACCTTTGCACCGCCTTAGGCAATTGTGCCTATTGTATAATTTATTTCATGAACCCATTTTTAGAACTGGGAATCCGTCATGATATTGTTAATGCCATCACTGAGTTAGGTTTCGAGAAACCTTCTCCCATCCAGGAAAAAGCCATTCCTGTATTACTGACTGGTAACGACGATTTTGTCGGATTAGCCCAAACAGGTACAGGGAAGACAGCGGCATTTGGTCTTCCACTATTAGAACAACTAGACTTTTCAGTAAAACAACCTCAAGCATTGGTCCTATGTCCTACGCGTGAGCTATGTTTGCAAATCGCAAGAGACCTAGAAAAATTTGCCAAGTACATCGATAACGTACATGTGGTTGCCGTTTATGGCGGTGCCAATATCGGTGATCAATTACGCCAGATTCGTCGTGGCGTTCAAATCGTAGTAGCTACACCAGGTAGAATGTTGGATATCATTGGCCGTAATGCCATTGATTTCTCTAATGTTCGTTATGTTGTACTAGACGAGGCTGACGAAATGTTAAACATGGGATTCCAAGAAGATATCAACAATATCCTATCGGAAACTCCAGATGACAAAAAAACATGGTTGTTTTCAGCAACTATGCCTAAAGAAGTGCGCCGTATAGCACAGAACTACATGACTAACCCTCAAGAGTTAACAGTAGGAACAAAAAATACGGGTAACGAGAATATCGAACACCAATATTTTATGGTTAAGGCGAAAGACAAATATGCAGCATTCAAGCGTATTGTTGATTTCTACCCTGAGATTTTTGGTATTGTATTCTGTCGTACAAAAATTGAAACTCAAGAAATTGCTGAGGCCTTGATTAAGGATGGCTACAATGCAGACTCTCTTCACGGAGATTTGTCTCAACAGCAACGCGATAAGGTGATGAAACGTTACCGTGAGCGCAACTTGCAGCTTTTAATCGCTACTGACGTTGCAGCTCGTGGTATTGATGTTAATGACGTAACTCACGTAATTAACTATTCACTACCTGATGAAACGGAAAACTACACGCACAGATCTGGTCGTACTGCCCGTGCAGGAAAGACTGGTATTTCAATCTCATTGATCAATGGGAAAGAAATGAGCAAAATCCGTCACATCGAAAAAATCATTGGTAAGCAATTCATTCCCAAACAAGTTCCTCAAGGTGCTGAAGTTTGTGAAAAACAATTGTTAGCCTTAGTTGATAAGGTTCACAATGTTGAAGTTCATGAAGATCAAATCAATGCTTTCTTACCTCAGATCTTAGAAAGTCTTCAAGACCTAAGCAAAGAGGAAGTAATCAAAAAATTCGCTTCATTAGAATTCAACAGATTCTTGAATTATTACCAAGACGCTCCAGATCTTAATTTTGACGCACGCGACTCTAGAGGTGAACGTGGTGATAGATCTGAACGTCGTACAGGTTCAAAAGGATATACTCGTTTGTTTATCAACCTTGGATCCGTAGATGAATTCAGCCGTGGAGATATGCTTTCTTACATCTGTAACAAAGGTAAGATCTCAGGTAAATCAGTTGGAAAGATTGACTTAAAAGGTGTTTTCACTTTCTTTGAAGTGTTAGATGCTGATGTTGACAGTGTTTTCCAAGGGTTTAAAGACGTTGATTTCAACGGAAGAAATGTTAGAATCGAAGTTTCAGGTGATAAACCTTCATCAGACAGAGGCGGAAGACGTCGTTCTGGAGGTGGTGGTGGTGACCGCAGAGACAGAGGTGGAGACAGAGGTTCTCGTGGTGGTTCAGGCCGCAGAGACAGAGGTGATAGAGGCGACAGAGGAGGATCAGGTTTCCGCGATTTCTCAGGAAAACGTAGAGACAGAGAATCTAAAAGCAGATATTAATAAAAAAGAGCTCCAAATTGGAGCTCTTTTTATTTGATCTTTATTTCTTGTGCATATTCTTCCATTTTGGGACTGTGTTGTGAAAAATTCCTGATTAGTTCATAGGTATTCGGTATTATAGACTTAAACCTTTCCAATGTTAAATCTGAAACATTCTTTCTATCAAAAGGAACTACCTTAACATACTCTTGTATTTCGTTTTCATTCCTTCCATATTTATAATCATAGCTGAATCTCAACTCCTCTCCTTCTAATTTCACATTAATATTTTCTGTATTTGGCACTGAAATATAAAATTCCGAGTTCTGCAACATATTGCCGTTACTATTGAATAATTCCTTTTGAGCTAATGCCTGATGCAACTCTCGGGCAACAAAAATAGAGGGATCAACAATATGTACCTTTTCAGAAATAAGTGATCTATATTTATAATTACCATCATTTCCCTTATAATTCTTGAGTTCCATCAAAACTTCATTTATCTCTTTTATTAAATATGGATAATGAGTACAACCTAAAATTAACGATTTCAATGGCTGTGCATTTTCTGTTTTCCGCATCTGCTCTAAAAGGCTTACCAAATGGAAACGGATGTAATTTTCGGAAGAATTAATTTGCAATTGACTGCAATCTTCAACATCCTTACCGTCACAAAGCATTTGATTTTTATCAAAATTAAAATTGTAGATATCTAGGAGTGTTCTATCAATTTTATAATCTTTATTATCAAGAGATGGCCCTCTATAATCGGAACGTGGTTGTTTTGCCTCAGCTTTAATAAAATCAGGTTCTCCATCCACAGCTTCAGCTACTCCATGTCCACCTTGATTAAAAATCTGAATATCTCCTTTTAATCCTAATGTGTTGATCTGTTCTCTAAGGGTTCTTTCATAACCTTTTGATGCTATGGTTCCTACTGTTGCAAAAACTGCGATTGCCCCAGATTCCTCCTTTCCAAAATTTGCAAGTGTCCCCCTAGCAGCAGCGTTAATCACACCAATAACTGGAATATCCAATTTTGTTTTCTTCATAAATGCCTCAGCATCACTATAACCGTAAGCAGTTGCAGTATTACATGCTATAACGATTGCCTTTACTTTATCCTTATTCGTTTGGTAATTTTGGTCTTTATAATGAAAGTAATACTTATTGGATAACAAGAATTGAAAATCTTTGATAATATGTTCCTTTAAAAGATTATCCTTATTTACAGCATGATAATTTCCATAAGGCATATTTGCCTGGTCGGCCAAATAAATAAAGTTTTCTTTGCTAAAATCCAGTATTCCATCCTTTTTTAATGCTTTGGATTCATTATCATACTCATCAAAATTTACAAGAGCATCCAACACAGTCAATCCACCAGTACCAGAATCAAAGACACCTATTGGCAGATTATTCAATGATTTAGGATAATTTTCAAAATCAATGAAATAAAAATTCTTTTGATCATTTAATATAGCATTTTCAATCTGCAATGTAGTTTGGCCAATTGCGGATTGCGAAATTCCTAAGAATAGAGAACTAATGGCTAAGCCATACGTAAGTGTTAGGTGTTTCATTGGGTGTTCGGTAGATTTCCATAAAGATATTTGTTTATTCTGAATTTCAAAATAAAAAACGCACAAACATGCAACAATAACCTACAAAAAAGACCAATATTCATATATTGGTCTAAAATCTTTCAAATCTTTGTTTGAGTTGTCTTCTTCTGGAGCGTCTCAGCCGAGAATATTTAACTGGATAATGCCTCTTTTTGGTAATATTATTGAATATCAGCGCAACCAAAAGTAAAATTAGAGCTCCAGAAAAAACAGGAGTTATTACATACAAGTATCCTAATTCGGCAATTTTTGTTCCTCCACTGACTGCTATTAAAGCTGTAGCACCACCGGGTGGATGCAAGCTTCTGGTAATTTGCATGGCAACTATTGAAGTAGCCACTGCTAATGGCGCTGTCAACCAGATTATATCAGGCATCACTTTGGCAACTGTTACTCCTACAATTGCAGAGACCACATGACCACCTATTAAATTTCTAGGTTGCGCTAATGGGCTTTGGATAGCGCCGTAAACCAAAACAGCAGAAGCCCCGAAAGAACCAATAAGAAAAACATTTTCTAAAGGTGGAAATTGGAGTGACTGTATGTATGCGATAAGCCCAATCCCGATAAATGCACCTAGAAAAGACCAGAAATGCTCACGAAAGTCAACCAGAGTTTCTCGATACATTACATATCGATACAATCTAAACTGCCTATTAACGGATTTCCGAAATTTTTTCACCTCAAATTAAGAGATATTTCTCTGCCTTACAGCTTCATAGATTACAACAGCCGCTGAAACTGAAACATTTAATGATTCAATTTCTCCGAACATTGGAATCTTCGCCAATTTATCGGAAATTCTAATCAAGTCGTCAGAAACGCCTACATCTTCTGCACCCATGATGATACAACTTGGGGTTGTATAATCGACATCATAAATAGACTCGTTTGTTTTTTCAGTACTTACTACTAATTGCACTCCAGAATCAATCAAGAATCTAGCCACACGAGATAAAGAATCTTGACGACATACAGGGATTTTATATAATGCGCCTGCTGATGTTTTAATAGCGTCTGGATTAATTTCAGCAGAGCCTTTTTTCGGGACAATGATCGCATGAACTCCAGCACATTCAGCAGTACGGGCAATTGCACCCATATTTCGAACATCTGTTACTCCATCTAACATCAACAACAAAGGAGTTTCTCCTTTTTCATATATCACTGGCAATAAATCCTCGATGTCTTGGTAAGTAATGGGAGAAATTACAGCAATAATACCTTGATGGTTCTTTCTAGTGATACGGTTTAATTTCTCAATAGGAACTTGTTGAAAAGAAATGTTATGTTCTTTCACCAAAGCCTTGAATTCCGCAAACAATGGTCCTGATAGTCCTCGTTGAACGAACAAGGATTCGATTTCTTTTCCACTATCAATTGCTTCCATGACAGCACGAATACCAAAAACCATTTGATTTGTTTCACGTTTTTCGGACCTGTCCCTACGTTGAAAATTTTGCATGTGTATATATTATGGATAAAAGGGAATTTCACCCTCAAATAATTCGTACAAAGGTAGAAAAGAAAATGATTAGCTTAAACCCAAATCAAATGTTTTTCTCAACTCATCCAAAAGTGGGTTCTTTGCTACCATGGCTTGGTACTTCTCTTGAGAAGTATATGGCTTTCGCTCTTTGGATTTTTCCACCATCACGCCTTCGATATCTAAGGCAAAGTTACGAAGCTGTACACGCAGATAGTTCAGCATATCTATCTTTCCTAATTTCAGCTCCTCCATTTGGACACCGTTTTCTACCTCCACCTTTACCTTCACCCCTTCCAGGACCGGCATATTCGCTGTCATAATGGTATACAATGTGATTTTGCTTTCCTTTCTAAGCACTTCAGCGAACTCATTCCATTTACTTAGAAAAGCATTTTGAGTAACCTCATTGAATTCATTTCCTTCAACCAGTTCAATTTCACCATCAGCATTTGCTTTTTTCTCATCAAAAATGGTATTGAGGTTAGGAACTGCAACCGAAGTCTTTATATTCCCCCACCCTTTCGACGCAGGTTTTGGTTTCACCGGTGACTCTGAATTAACAGAAAGAGAGTTTTGTGCTACAGGCGGTTTGACCGAAGTTGAAGTACTTGGGATATTAGTTTTAATTACAGGAGATGCTGGCGAAGCAGAATTATTTACTTGAGTTGCTTGTTGTGTAGTTGTAACAGGTTTAGCTGTTACCCCTGAATCAGGGAGTTTTTTTTTTAATTCAGCTAATGCTGGTAGACCTTCTGCTCCTAACTGAATGGCACTCGCGATATGGCACATTTTCAGCAATGTAAGCTCTACCTGCAAACGTTGATTTTTACTGGTCCGATAGTTTATCTCACATTGATTAGCAATATTGAGCGCCGACAGCAACAAACCACTCGATAAGGCTTGAGATTGTTCAAGATACCTCTTCTTTATATTTTCACTGACTTCAAGAAGCTTCAGCGTACTTGGCTCTTTGCTAACCAAAAGATTTCGGATATGAGAAGATAGCCCAGCAATAAAATGACCACCATCAAAACCATTATTAAGGACTTTATCAAATATCAATAGCGTAGTTGCTGCATCTTGCCTTGATATTGAGTCCATTAATTGGAAGTAATAATCATAATCTAGAATATTCAGATTATTGATTACGGCTTGATAAGTTAAATTCTTATTGGAAAAGCTGACAATCTGATCAAACATAGAAAGAGCATCACGCAACCCTCCATCTGCTTTCTGAGCGATGACATGCAATCCATCAACTTCAAATGTTACTCCTTCTTTTTCAGCAATCGAAGCAAGGTGATTGGCCATATCCTCTACTTTTATTCTATTGAAATCAAAGATTTGACATCTTGACAATATCGTAGGAAGGATCTTATGTTTTTCTGTGGTGGCTAATATAAAAATAGCATATGAAGGGGGTTCTTCCAATGTTTTCAAAAAAGCATTGAATGCTTGTTGAGACAACATATGAACCTCATCAATGATATATATTTTATATTTTCCAGTTTGTGGAGGTATTCTAACCTGATCTATTAATGAACGAATGTCATCGACGGAGTTGTTAGATGCCGCATCTAATTCATGGATGCTGAATGAATTACCATTTTGGAAGGACTTGCAGCTATCACATTGACCACATGCTTCGTTGGATTCTGTGATATTTTCACAATTTATTGTTTTTGCCAATATACGGGCACAAGTTGTTTTACCAACTCCACGAGGTCCACAAAACAAAAAAGCCTGAGCTAACTGATTATTGTGAATTGCATTCTTAAGTGTGCCAGTGATGTGTTGCTGCCCTACGACCGAGTCAAAAGTAACAGGTCTATATTTACGTGCAGAAACAATAAAATTATCCATGCACGAAGATAATCATTTTCAAAATTCAGCACAACTGTAAAAGGCTTTTTAAACATTAACGATACATTCTAAAACAGAAAAGCTGTCCCCCGACAGCTTTTCTTCATTTTACTTTTATATTTTATTTTACCTATGATGGTCTTATTTTTCATTATATACTAATTTCCATAATATTGCTCCTATCACAGCTCCAACCAATGGCGCCAATAAGAACAACCAAACTTGAGAAATAGCATTACCGCCGGCAAATATCGCTGGACCTAAGCTTCTTGCAGGATTAACAGATGTTCCAGTAATTGGAATAGCTACCAAATGAATTAAAACTAGAGTAAACCCAATCGCTAAGCCCGCCATGGTACCATTTCCAATTTTAGAAGTAGTGCCCAAAATGACAAATAAAAATAAAGCTGTTAATACAGTTTCTGTGATAAATGCTGTCATCATATTATATTCATTTTGATATCCAGCACCCCATCCATTGGACCCATATGCCCATTCACCAGGGTTAAACACCGCTAATTGGCCAGTTAATATAGTCTTTAGCACGAAAGCCCCCAAAATACCACCAATGATTTGGGCTGTAATATAGACTAAAGCATCTTTTCCAGACATTTTTCCGGACACCAATACTCCCAATGTTACAGCAGGGTTGATATGACATCCTGAGACTCCCCCAATAGCATATGCAAAAACTACAACAGACAGACCGAATGCTAATGAGATCCCCAATAAGCCTAATCCTGATGTCTGCGCCAAAGTGTCCCCACCTGCAATGGCCGCAGCTCCACAACCAAATAATACCAAACCAAATGTTCCAATCAGTTCAGCAATAAACTTAGATAATGTTTTTGTTTCCATAATTTATTATTTGAACACAAATTAATAATTAATATTAATATTTACCTTATAAAATAATTATAGAGTTTTGAACATTGATTTACAATAAAAAAAGAGACCTGCATTTGCAGATCTCTTTCCAAGTTTAATAAAACAAAAAAAGGACCGATATCACATCGACCCTTTTTTCTTAATTGTTTTACCTAATAACCTTTAAATCACCAAACAATTTATTGAAACAAATTACTTAATCCAAAGGTATGGCTATTCCTTAAAGTTACTGTTAAGAGAAAATTAAATAAAAATTACTCTTTTACCTGGCTTTTGCTGTTGCCAACATACGAGTTACTTCGTCAATGGTTGTACGCGCTGCTTCAACCATTTTAGTTGGTCCTCCGAAATCAGGATCAAAAGACACTGTTTTAGATTTTTCCTTGTATTTATAAGTTAGTTTATATCTAGGCTTGCGCTCTCCGGGTTTTCTGGAAGCTAAGTCAACTGTCATATCATTTGGCAAATTCCAGAAACCTAATTCTTGTGCTTTTCTGTGCAGATACAATAAATCATTGTCTCTAAGTTTTAGCGAATCCTTCACCAATTTATTCTCTTTTGTCAAATAATTATATTCGCGAGTTTTTGAATTATAATAATTCAACATCGAATCTGGATATCCATAAGTAAGTTCAATGGAATCAAAATCAGCATAACGATATGGTGCATTTTTCACCATTGCCGAATAATAATAAACACAATAAATTAAAAATGGAACTATGATACAAAGCCCTAAAAAAATCTTCTTTGTTCTATCTGACATGATATTTATTAAAATGTGCACAAAAATAGGGATTTGTAGACATTTTATTCAGGTTATTTAAGAATTAACCCTTTTCTGAAACATAATACTGTCATAAAACATGCAAAAGCCTAAATTCTAGCTTTTGGGAGTGCCGCTTCTTTTGAAATATTTATAATACCAACTGTCACTCAGATTGGAGATAATTACTCCTTTTCTTGTTGAAACATGAACGAATTTGCCATTATGGAGATAAATCCCCACATGGTCAATATTCCTTCCTCCAAAAGAAAAGAAAACTAAATCTCCTTCCTTGAGTTGGTTTTCATATTTTCTCTTTACGTTATCAGCCATATCTCGGGAAGTCCTTGGAAGATCTTTGCCATAGATTTTTTGATATAGCATACTGACAAATCCTGAACAGTCTACTCCTCTCTTATCCATTCCACCCATTCGATGAGGAGTACCCATCCAATCATCAATCATGTAATAAAGATTCTTATTGTCTAGTTCTTTTGTTTTTACTCCTAAAAGGTCTGCGTAATTATCAAGTTTATTAGATCCATACCCTTTACCTCTAGCATCACTGGCATCAGAAATTGGAGCTCCTTTTTTAGGGTTCACACTTCCATAGGAATACTTAGCTGAAGTCTTGCGTTTCGAACCACAAGAACTTAAAATCACCGCAGCTAAAAGAAATATTAATAAACTATAGTTAACCTTCATTCAAACCTCCAATCAAAAATATATCCTTAACAGCCTAACAACCAACTTGATTTTTTCCACAAATGTGATTTTCTTTTTATTCTCAAGAAGACAATATAGCTTAAAATCAGTTCTACACGCACTTTTTAAAGCAAAAAAATTGTTACGACAACTATTTTAAACTGTCTTGATAACTTTATTAATCATTTATTTGCCTACTATCTGTAAACAACTGTTATGAATATGAGGTAAACACATCTAATTAAATTACTTTTGTGCCATGAATAAAACTAAGGGGGCAATTGCGGTTTTTTTAGGGGCTGCAAGCTTTGGTATTTTATCTACTTTTGTTAAAAAGGCCTACGAACAGGGATTTAACTTAGGAGAGGTAACAGGAATACAAGCATTATTAGGTGTCATATTTTTGTGGTTGACATGGGCAATCGCAAAAAATAAACACACAAGGAATGATCAAGAAAACCTGAAAAGTCCTAAATGGAAAATTATCCTAAGTGGTGTTAGTACTGGGATGGTAAGTATTCTATATTACAAATGTGTTGAACTAGTTCCCGCCTCTTTAGCTATAGTTCTGTTGATGCAATACATTTGGATAGGACAAATCATTGAATTATTGTTTTTCAAGGTCAAACCCCAACTAAGTCAAATCATCGTAATTATCTGTATTCTTGCGGGAACAGTTTTGGCGACAGGAATGATAGAAGAGCCTTTGGAATCATTTTCAATTGTTGGCATTGGTTATGGGTTATTAGCTGCTACAGCGTATTCTATATTTATGATTGTCAATGGTCGAGTTGGCAATGATTACCCACCAGTTCAGAAAAGTGCATTAATGATTTCAGGCGCGTTGATATTGATATTCATCACTCTTCAGCCTTTTAGTCTTTTTAATCCAGAGATTTTTCTTGGCATTCTTCCTTATGGGTTATTATTATCGTTATTCGGCACCGTAATTCCACCATTATTATATGCATATGGAATGCCGAAGACCGGTTATTCCCTTGGTGCTGTATTGAGTGCTGTAGAACTTCCGGTAGCAGTTTGTATGTCCTATTTAGTTTTGAACGAATCTGTGACTTGGATCAAATGGTTAGGGGTATTTTTCATATTGCTGACCATATTCTGGAAGAACAATTTGAAAACAAATAGCTAATTTTTAAGGTTTTTACGCTATACTTGCAGTTTTAATTAATCTTTTATCAGTTTTAATTTGATCCAACCAAAATAATCAGGATAAAAACAATATAATATGGAGAATTATCTTTATCTCGTCCTCATTACCTTGGCAGTTCTCGCCATAATTGATTTGATGGTCGGTGTAAGTAACGACGCAGTAAACTTTCTAAATTCAGCAATCGGTTCCAAAGCAATTCCATTCAAGAGCATCATGATCATTGCCAGCTTGGGGATTCTTTTCGGTTCTGTCTTTTCAAGTGGAATGATGGAAATTGCCCGAAGTGGGATTTATGTCCCCAGCAAATTT
Organism: Sphingobacterium sp. 1.A.5; assembly: GCF_002734235.1. NCBI lineage: Bacteria > Pseudomonadati > Bacteroidota > Sphingobacteriia > Sphingobacteriales > Sphingobacteriaceae > Sphingobacterium > Sphingobacterium sp. 1.A.5. The sequence continues at coordinate 28,027 of NZ_PEBA01000064.1, read as the reverse complement.
TCCTTTGACGATGTAATTACGATATTTCTCGCCGTCATGATTACGGACATCATATTATTGGATGTCTTTAATTATTTTGGTCTTCCCACATCAACTACAGTTTCTATTGTATTTGAATTATTGGGCGCAGCACTATGTTTAGCGATCTACAACATTGCCATAAAAGATGGAGATTGGTCTACCCTATCTTCATATATTAATACTGAAAAAGCTTCTGAGATTGTCTATAGTATCCTGCTCTCAGTCGTCATATCTTTTACAGTCGGTATGGCTGTACAATATGTGTCAAGGGTTCTTTTTACATTCCAGTTTGAAAAAAAGCTTAAGACGATTGGAGTAATCTTCGGTGGTATCGCAATGGCGTCAATCTCTTATTTTATTTTAATCAAAGGATTAAAAGGCGTTTCATTTATTGGAAAAGACGTTAAAGATTGGGTCCAAACTCACGAATTACTATTATTAGGAGGATCATTTGTAGTATTCTCAATTGTAAGTTATATCATTAATTTATTAGGTTATAATATCTTAAAGGTTATCATTGGAATTGGAACATTTGCTTTGGCTTTATCCTTTGCAGGAAATGATTTGGTAAACTTCATAGGTGTTCCAGTTGCTGCTGCCCAATCTGTTGAGATTTTTCAATCCATTCCAGGCGCTGATCCAGACACTTATACCATGGATGCACTAGCATCAAGCGACATTGTAGCTCCAGCATGGATTTTATTATGTGCTGGAATCATCATGGTAATAACACTTTGGACTTCTAAAAAAGCTAAAACAGTAATTGAAACTGAGATGAGCCTTACCAATCAAGGTGATGGTGCTGAAAAGTTCAAATCCAACATGCTTTCCAGAAGTATCGTGAGAGGATTTATCAGAATTGGTTCAGGTTTGAGCTATATCATGCCTAGAACTTTGCAGGCTAGTCTGGACAAAAAATTTGAAAACCCTTTATTGAACGCCCATAGAAAAAAGAAAAAATCTAAGGACGAACCTATGTTCGACATGATCAGGGCTTCAGTAAACTTGATGGTAGCGAGTAGTCTAATTGCGCTTGGTACATCGATGAAATTACCTCTATCGACCACATATGTCACGTTTATGGTGGCTATGGGTACTGCTTTTGCTGATAGAGCTTGGGGGCGTGAAAGTGCTGTGTACCGTGTGTCAGGGGTATTCCATGTTATTGGAGGCTGGTTTGTCACTGCAGGTTGTGCGTTTATGGGCGCAGTTATATTCGCATTCTTCCTGAAAATAGGAGGAATTGTCACTTTTGTTATTTCATTGATTGTATTAGCTTTACTATTGTATAGAAATGCAAAAAGCCATGACCGTAAAATTAAGGCCAAAGCTCTACAAGAACTTAATCTAGATAAAAGTGATATCATTGGTCTTCAACAAGTTATTGAAACCAGTGCTCAACAAATAAGTGAGACTTTTTCAAAAACAAATCTATTTTTCAAAGAAGCTATTGACTCCTTGATCAAAGAAGATTTGATGGCATTAATGGCAAACAAAAAACTTGTCAAAAAATTACAGAACGACCTAAATTCTACAAATAATGCCATGTACGATTATATCCGTAATCTAGATGACACTTCTGTAAAAGGTAGTCGCTACTACATTATTTCATTAGGATATTTGCAGGATATGGTTGAAAATGTGGCGGTCATCAATTCAAATGCTCTGTCCCATGTTGACAACAATCATAAAACTTTAAGAATAAGCCAGGCGAAAGACCTTAAATACGTTGTTGAAAGGATTTCAGAGTGGTTCTCTAAAATCAATATGACCTATAAAAGGTTGGATTTCAGCAAAATTGACGAAATAATTAAAGAGAGAGAAGATATTCAAGAATACATCAACAATCTATTAGATAAACAAATCGATAGGATCCGTACTTCTGAAAATAGTCCTAAAAACAGTAGACTATATTTCTCGATATTATTGGAAACAAATGAATTGATCAGTTCGACCTTCAAACTTATGCGTTTACATAAAGAGTTCGATAGTTTCCGCAGAAGGAATGCATAATATTATGACATAAAAAGAGAGAGGCTATCCTTGGGGTAGCCTCTCTCTTTTTATATAGTAATTATTATTTTAATGAGCCAAAACTTCTGGTAATTCTTCAATATCGACATCTCCATTTTCAGAGATTTCCAAAAATTTCACAGGTACCACTTCATTAACCAATAAAGGATCATATGCGGTTCTTACCTTAACATAGTTTTTGGAGAAACCATGCATATATCCGTCTTTAATATCACCTTCAAACAATACCTCATCGATGTTTCCTAATTGAGATTCGTAGAATGCTCTACGCTTTTTCTCAGACAGGATATGAAGCATTTTACTGCGGTCACTTCTTTGTGCACCTGGCACAGCGCCTTCCATTTGTGCTGCTATGGTGTTCTCACGCTCAGAATAGGTAAAGACATGCAAATAAGAAATATCCATTTCGTTCAAGAAATTATAAGTATCGATAAAATCTTCACGTGTCTCACCTGGAAAACCTACAATTACATCCACTCCAATACAACAATTTGGCATTAATGATTTAATCTTTGCCACCCTTTCCCAATAGAGTTCACGTTTATAGCGACGCCTCATTTGTGCTAGAACCTTATTGTTTCCAGACTGAAGTGGCATATGGAAATGAGGAACAAACCTTTTCGATTGAGCAACAAATTCTATGATCTCATTAGTCAGTAAATTTGGCTCGATGCTCGAAATTCGAATTCTGTCTATACCTTCAACTTCATCCAATGCTTTTACAAGATCTACGAACCTATCTTGACGCTTACCATCACGTATTCCATAATCACCGATATTAACACCGGTCAAAACAATTTCTTTAACTCCTGATGCTGCAATTTCCTCTGCTTGGCGGACTATATCTTCAATCTTTCCAGATCGGCTGGCACCTCGTGCAAGAGGAATGGTACAGAAAGTACATGAATAATCGCAACCGTCTTGAACTTTCAAAAAGGTACGAGTTCGGTCTCCAATAGAAAATGCAGACACAAACTGATTGGTCTCATCAATGGGAGCATTATGCACTATCGCTTTTTCATTTTTGGTAAGGTCGTTGATATGTTCGATGATATTGAATTTCTCGGCAGCACCTAATACCATATCAACACCTGGAATTTCTGAGATTTCTTTTGGCTTTAACTGTGCATAACAGCCAACAATTGTGATATAAGCATTTGGAGAATGCTTCAATGCTTCTTTTACGACCTTTCTACACTTTCGGTCAGCATGATCTGTAACCGAACAAGTATTGATGACATAAACATCTGCCGCACTGTTAAAAGGCGTAGTTTCATAACCCGCATCCTTAAAGATACGACCTATAGAGGAGGTTTCTGAAAAATTCAGCTTACAACCCAACGTATAGAAAGCAACTTTTTTTCCCATGATATTTTGCAAAAATACACAAAATGAAGCAAATTGTTAGTTGTTGAAAAATTGTGATATTTTGATGATCTAAAAAAGGGTATCTTCGTAAGAATATAAAACAAGGAAAATCCAATCTATGAGACAGTATTTAGATCTACTCGACCATGTTTACAACAATGGTGTTGAAAAAACAGATAGAACAGGGACAGGAACGAAAAGTGTTTTCGGGTATCAAATGCGTTTTAACCTTAAGGAGGGATTTCCACTTGTAACGACAAAAAAACTGCACCTTCGATCAATTATCCACGAATTGATCTGGTTTTTGAAAGGCGAAACGAACATTCAATATTTAAAAGAAAATGGTGTAAGCATCTGGGATGAATGGGCAGATGAAAATGGAAATCTTGGTCCAGTCTATGGTTCTCAATGGCGCTCATGGCCTACTCCGGATGGCCGTCATATAGACCAGATTACCCAAGTGATCAATCAACTTAAAAACTCCCCGGATTCCAGAAGGATAATAGTGTCGGCTTGGAATGTAGCAGAGATTGAAAATATGGCTTTACCTCCATGCCATGCATTCTTTCAGTTTTATGTAGCTCCTGCTCAACCAGAAAAAGGCTTGATGAAACCGCAACTATCCTGTCAATTGTATCAGAGGAGTGCTGATATTTTCTTGGGTGTTCCTTTTAATATTGCATCATATGCGCTATTGACTATGATGGTAGCACAAGTTTGTGATATGGAAGCGGCAGAATTTATACATACTCTTGGTGACGCACATATTTACAGCAATCATTTCGAACAGACCGAACTTCAACTAAGCAGAGATCCAAAACCGTTACCTCAGATGGTTATCAACCCAGAGGTAAATTCAATCTTTGATTTTAAATTCGAGGATTTTGAATTGCAGAATTACGAACATCATCCACATATTAAAGCTCCTGTAGCTGTTTAGTAAAAAATTAATATTTTAATGAGTTATCCTAAAGTTACATTCATTGTGGCGGCAGCTGAAAATAATGCAATCGGTAAAGGAAACCAGATGCCATGGCATTTACCAAATGACTTCAAATATTTTAAAGCCAAAACAATGGATCATTCCATTATTATGGGCCGAAAGACATTTGAATCTATTGGAAAACCCCTTCCAGGCAGAAGAAACATTATAATTTCCAGACAACCAACTTTAAATATTGAAGATGTTGATGTGGCAAACAGTCTGCAAGATGTTATCAATTATTGTAGGGACGAGCGGGAAATTTTTATCATTGGCGGCGCCGAAATATTTAAACAGGCAATGTCGATGGCTGATGAAATATTGTTAACTAGAGTTCATACCAATATTGAGGGCGCAGATGCGTTCTTTCCTGAGCTTCCTGAGTCGGATTGGGAGCTTATTAGCCAAGAAAAACATAACAAGGACGACAAACATCAGTACGACTATACATTCGAAGTATATAAAAGAAAATAAGGGAGACCAAACATGGTTTCCCTTTTTATGTTAATTTAATATGAGTAATAGCAGCATCCTTTTCCACCTATCATTTATTGAACCTCAAGCCCATTATGTAGAGGTCAGTATGGTTATCCAAGGCTTTGACCAAGACTTCTTAGACCTCAAGATGCCAGTTTGGACTCCTGGATCTTACTTAATCCGTGAATTTTCAAAAAATTTGGAGCAAGTTCAAGCACAGGATGAAAGTGGAAATGACATAGAAATACAAAAAATCAATAAAAATACCTGGAGAGTAAACTCTAAAGGTCAAGAAACAAAAATAAATTACAGAGTATACAGCTTTGAAAAATCTGTCAGGACAAACTTTGTCGATGACCAACACGCATTCATTAGCCCAGCTGGTACATTCTTTTATATTGATGGCTACCTAGACCATGCCTCTACTGTTCAAGTATCATTACCGCCATTCTGGTCCAAAATATCAACTGGTTTAGATTTAATCGAGGGAAAAGTAAATCTATTTTTTGCTGAAAACTTCGATATCCTATACGATACTCCACTTGAAATTGGAAATCAAGACACTTGGACGTTCAATGCTGCAGGTATCCCACATGAATTTGCGATGGTGGGCACGGCAAACTACGATAAAGACAGACTCTCTGCTGATATCAAAAAAATTGTTGAGGTAGAAACAGAAATATGGGGCTCCAATCCTAATGATAAATATGTTTTTATAACCCATAATTATTTAAGTTCACATGGCGGATTAGAGCATTTAAACTCAACAGTATTAGCAGCATCAAGATCAGCGTATCAAAGTAATATTGGTTATAATAATTTCTTGAGCTTAGTTGCACATGAATACTTCCATTTATGGAATGTCAAAAGACTAAGACCAGCAAACCTTGGCCCTTTCAACTATGAAGAAGAGAACTATACTTCTCTCCTATGGATTTTCGAAGGTTTTACTGCATATTATGATAATATTATAACAAGAAGATGTGGATTTAGAAATGAGCAGGAATATCTGAATGAATTAGTGTCAGAATTCAATCTAGTATTAAACCGGGCTGGAAGAAATGTCCAATCTGTAGGATTATCTAGCTTTGACACTTGGATCAAGCAATATAGACCTGATGAAAATTCACCTAACGTCAGCATATCTTATTACAATAAAGGTGCAATGTTGGCGACGATGATAGATATCATTATTATTGCCAAGACAAATGGAACTAAGCGTCTTGACGATGTTCTTAAAGCAGCTTACAATAAATATTATTTAATAGAAAATAGAGGTATTACTGAGAAAGAATTCCAAGATTTAGCAGAAGAGGTTTCGGGAATCTCCTTAAAAGAAAAATTCGATGCAGTCTATGTGACCGAAGATCTAGATTACAATGCCTATTTTAATTTAGTTGGTTATCAGTTCATCGATATCAATCGAGAAACAGAAACTCCAAGTCTAGGGATCAAGGTTTCTCACCATGATGGACGTACAGTTATAAAGAATGTAGATCGCAATTCAGCAGCATGGGTGGATGGATTAAATGTTGACGACGAAATTATTGCCGTTAATGGAAACAGATTGGATCCACAAGGCAGAGAGTTGGATCAAGCGATTGCTACCAGTAGTCTTGGAGACCCGTTGAATATTTTAGTAGCAAGAGACGGCTTAATGCGAGAAATAACGGTTCATCTGAAAGCTAGTGATAAGGTTTCCTATGTTATTGAGAGAAACCCAGATAGTACCGATCAACAGAGAAGACTTGGTGATATTTGGTTATCATTATCATAATTTGAGATATAACTTATTCAATAATTAGGGCATTTTAAAATATGCCCTTTTTTATTTAAAATGGGAATTCCCTAATTCAACAGCAAACTACACTCATTTACAAGTTATTATCCCCAAATTTCCGTAAATTTAAATACACATTAACCATTATGAACCTATAGCTCAATATAGATTCTATAAAAGCATATTAATCATGAAAGAAATTCAACTCCACAATCTCTTTGCCTATAGAAGACTGCGTAGGACCATCGGATATTTGGGATTCTTCTTACCTATTATATTGGTTTTATTATCCCTATTTCATTTCTTCTCAACAAAAATCCAACCTTCTATCAGTCATTATTATTATACGAATCTACGTGAGATTTTTACAGGCACTTTATGTGCTGTAGGCTTATTTCTGATTTGCTATAAGGGGAATGGTAATAAATCGATATTTAAAAACGACAACATATTGACTAACGTCGCAGGTTTTATGGCATTTGGTGTGGCTTTTATTCCAACAGATCCAATTTATGAAACTTGTTTGCAATGTACTCTTATAAATTTTAGTTTGACCTGGTTGCACTATGGTTTTGCCGCTGTGCTATTTGTGATCTTCGCTCTTCTATCCATCAATGTATTCACCATTGGTCAACAAAGGAATACAGATATTCCAGTGAGCATGTTCAATGAGAATAAGATTTATAAGATATGTGGATATGGAATTTTAATATGTGTAGTATTGGTCCCTTTCAAACTTTTTGCATACTCAACATTGGTATTTGAAGCATTGGCTCTGTGGCTATTTGGGATTTCATGGCTTATTAAAGGTCGAGCTCTAGGTGATGAAGGCGTTATCGGGGAAAAAGTATACCGTGAACATAACCCAACCGATACTCAAGAAGCTGTGGAAAAAGCATTACCAAAACCCTAAAACACCCTAATTACACTTTGAATTCTACTTATATATGCAAAAAACGCCCACTTGGGGCGTTTTCAATTTCTAATGTCTAATGTCTTGTGTCTTATGTCTATTGTCTATAGTCTTAAGTTTCCGGTAAATGAGCTTCCTTAAAACGTATAACGGATAGAAAATCCTACACCGTCCCAAATTCTAAAACCACTTTCTTCTAGAAAATCGAAATAAGGTTTAATATCGAGTGACAACGCCAATGGTGCTTGCGGGATTTTATATTCCGCTCCCACGATACCATCGATACTTAATGCCAGTTTAGAATATTTATCAAACCTATCACCTTGTGCATTTGTGTATGCTTTATGTGTATAAGATCCAACACTACCACCAAAACCCCAGAACCATGTGAAGTCATTATATAGAGGCATATGGTTTTCATACAAACCTACCAATCTAAATCTACTAGATTCTGAATTTCCTTGAATGCTCAAAATACCCTCGATAGCTTTATCTGGGCTCATCGTGTAACGATAAGTAATCCCAGTAGCAGAACCAAATCTGGCTCCGACAGCATGTTGTGATTGTAATTGCGCATTAGCGAGGTTGGAAGATGCGATTAAGGCGATAAAAACTAAAGTAATTTGTAAGATTTTTTTCATTTAAAACTAATTTCTGATATGTCAAAAGTACTATTTATTTCTCTAACGGGAAAAACTGATTTTCTGTATATGGAGAGTCAAAAATTATTCTGCAAGCATAGTTTTTAGCTAAAAAATTTTATCTTAGTCAATACCAACATTTGTAGAACCAATTTTTGTAATTTTAAGGGGAGAAAAAATTTATGAGCAATTATAAAAGATTAATCGATTTAATCACCAATTACCAGAAAGAGTTTGCTAAAGATATTATGGTTGCAGGCCGTGCTAGCACAGGCTGGAAGACCTATTCAACGAAAGAATTTGTTGATATCATTGATAATCTCAGTAAGGGATTGTTAGCTAAAGGACTAAAAAAAGGCGACAGAGTAGCTTTAATGTCTGGAAACCGTCCTGAATGGAATTTTATCGATTTCGCATGTAACCAGTTAGGAGTGGCAACGGTGCCATTATATCCGACATTGTCCAATCAAGATCTTATTTATATCCTTAATGATGCCGAAGTTAAGTTACTTTTTGTAAGTAATGACGAACTTTCAAAAAAAGCCGAAGCGGCATTAAAGGAAAATAATCTGGATATAGAAATGTTTACATTCGATGATATTCAAGGCAGAAAAAACTTCCAAGAAGTTATCGAATTAGGCAAGCAAAATGACCAAGAATTGCAACAGTATAGAGATGCAGTAAGTCATGATGATCTATTAACATTGATTTATACGTCTGGTACCACAGGAAAACCAAAAGGTGTTTATCTTTCACATGGCAACATTATTGCCAATGTTGAAGCGAGCAACCACCTCGTTACTGAAGAATACAAAAAGGCATTGAGCTTCCTCCCATTGTGCCATATATTCGAAAGAATGGTAGTCTATCTATATTTATCGAAAGGGGTTCAGATTTACTACGCTGAAAACCTGGATAATATTGTGGTAGATATTAACGAAGTAAAGCCAGACTTATTCACAACTGTGCCTAGGGTATTGGAAAAGGTATATGATAAAGTTGTTGAAAAAGGCAAAAACTTGACAGGGGTTAAAAAATCTCTATTTTTCTGGGCTCTAAACCTTGGTTTGCGCTATCAAGAACCGAAGAAGAATTCTGCATTTTATAATTTCCAATTAGGAATTGCTAGGAAATTGATTTTCTCGAAATGGAAAGAAGCATTAGGAGGAAATATTAAATTGATTATTTCCGGTGGTGCAGCATTACAAGAAAGGTTAGCGCGTGTATTCTGGGCTGCTGGTATTAAAGTACTGGAAGGATATGGATTGACGGAGACTTCGCCAGTGATCGCTGTGAACTCTTGGAAAGAAGAAGACGTAAAATTTGGCACTGTTGGAAGGGTTTTGAATAACCTAGATGTCAAGATTGCTAAGGATGGAGAAATTTTAGTAAAAGGTCCGAGTGTAACTTCAGGCTATTACAAAAATGAAGAAGCTACCAAAGAAGCATTTACTGAAGATGGATATTTACATACCGGCGATATCGGCGAATTAACACCTGATGGATTCTTAAGGATAACAGACCGTAAAAAGGAAATGTTTAAAACTGCGGGTGGTAAATATGTAGCTCCACAAGTCATCGAAAACAAGTTAATGGAATCTACGTTAATTGCACAGGTTATGGTGATTGGTGAGAATCAAAGATTCCCAGCGGCATTGATCGTCCCAGCATTCGAAGAACTTGAAAAATATGCCAATCATAAAGGGATAAGTTTTAGTTCAAAAGAAGATTTAATAAAGAATCAAGATATTTTAACCAAATATGAACAGGTTATCTCGCAATCTATGGCTAACTTTGGACATTGGGAGCAGGTGAAAAAGTTTAAGTTATTGCCTAAAGAGTGGTCTATCGATGCAGGTGAACTCACTCCTAAACTAAGCCTTAAACGTAAAGTAATCATGCAAAAAAATGAAGAAAATATAAAGTCAATCTATTCGGAATAATACCTATGTTAAATACTGTTTGGACCAAGATTAAAGAATTCTGGCAACTTTTGATGAATGCAGGAAATGCATTCATCGACGACAATTGCATGAAATTGAGTGCGTCGCTAGCTTACTATACTGTATTCTCGATTGGTCCACTCCTATTAATTTTGACATGGGCTTTAGGTTTCTTCTACGGAAGTGCCTTAGATGGTAGCGAAGGCGCTAGAGAGCAAATAATTGATGAATTAAACGAACTTTTTGGAAAAGAGATAGCAGGACTATTGGAATCAACGGTTCACAACCTTTCCTTGGACAGTCGTTCTAATATTGGAATTATTGTAGGTGCTGCAACTTTAATGTTTACTTCAACTACTATTTTCGTAGATATACAAAACTCAATCAACACCATCTGGAAAGTAAAACCAAAACCGAAAAAAGGGTGGTTAAAATTAATCATCAATAGACTGGTATCATTCTCTATGATTTTAGGTTTGGTGTTTCTATTAATGGCTTCTCTGATTATTTCAAGTCTAATTGGAGTAATGACTAGCTATTTTAATCAGTTTATGGAAAATTGGGATATAAGCCTGATAGATTGGGTAAATACAGCTATTACATTTTTGGTGATATCTACCTTATTTGGAACCATTTATGCCTTTCTTCCTGACGCGAAAGTAAGATTTAAAGATATATTGGGAGGTGCATTCTTCACTTCCCTACTTTTTATGCTTGGTAAATATTTGATCTCTCTTTATTTATCTCAGAACATAACTGCGAGTTCATACGGAGCTGCTGGTTCTATTATTATCTTATTAGCTTGGGTCTACTACTCATCAGCAATCCTATACTTTGGTGCTGAATTCACAAAGGAATATGCAATTAAATACGGTAAAGGCATTCAGCCTGCATCGTTCGCAGTACTTGTAAAACAAACGGAACTGGAAATCGATCCAGAAACTGGAATTAGAGAGGTGGTGAAAAAACATAGTGACCCAGTTAAATAGTGGAAGAAAATAAAAGTATCCAATACATGTTATTGGCGGGCTTTTTTTTCGCCCTCATGAATGTATGTGTCAAATTTGTATCTCATCTTCCTACTTTAGAAGTGGTACTCTTCCGATCAGTAATCAGTCTAGTAGCATCGTATGTCATCCTAAAGAAAAAACATATTCCCATTTTAGGCAAAAACAAAAAACTGCTCATTGCAAGAGGGATTGCTGGTTGCCTAGGATTGATCGGAACATTCTATATCCTACAAAATATTCCTTTGGCCTCAGCGGTAACGATTAACTATACAGCGCCGTTGTTTACAGCAATTCTAGGAATATTTGTCGTCAAACAAAAGGTAAGACCAATTCAATTTGTTTTCTTTGGACTCGCTATCGCTGGCGTATTGATGTTAAAAGGATTTGATTATAGAATATCCAATTTTGATCTGACAGTAGGTCTTTTTGCCGCCATATTTTCAGCAATTGCATACAATATAATTGCCAAGATTAAAACTACAGAACATCCATTGGTAATCATCTTCTACTTCCCGTTGATTACGATACCATTTGTTGGGATATACTCTATTTTCAACTGGCAGATGCCACAAGGAATGGATTGGATCTACTTATTATTGGTAGGTATATTAACTCAATTGGCGCAATATTATATGACGCTCTCTTACCAAAGAGCAAATCTCTCAAAAGTAGCCAGTCTCACCTATTTAGGAGTGATCTATGCATTGGGATTTGGCTTTTTATTCTTTAATGAAACCTACAACCTCTACTCCTTAATAGGCATAGGGCTTATCATTATCGCCATTATCCTTAATATGACTGTCAAACCCTCAAAATAAAAATGGTCCCCAATCTTAATTGAGAACCATTCCAAAATCTTAACCAATAAACACAAACTAATTCATCAGGCATTAGCCCTTTATCTGTGCCAATTTTGTAATTTTTGACATTGTATTTGTCTTATGTCTTATGTCTTGTGTCTAATGTCTCATATCTACTTCACATTGTAATAATAGATCTGTCTACCCACATTTCCTTGCAGGTCATTACCTTCCACGACAACCTTATACTTCCCAACTCCATCAGCATTGAAGAATTCTAGGTTTACTTCACCTTTAGAATCCACGCGGACTTCAGGGTTCCAATAGATTGTTGTTCTATAATCATTCGTGTTTTTGGATTCAGGAGTTGTGTATTTTGGTTCATAGAACTTACGCTCCTTCACATAGCCCAACGGATAAAAATCGATAACATTTGATTTTGGCAACATTGCTTCAATTTGAGCCATGGTCATACGAGGTTGTTTTTTCTCTTTTTTGGTAATAATTGAAACCACCCCGTCATTTTGATATAGATTTCTTACGGTACCCAAGTCATCACGCATAAAGATTTCGATGGCTTCGATTTCAGCGACTTGAATCGAATTGATAGAAGGTTCATCGATAGGCATACCGTTCAGGAAGAATTGAACGGGAACCCTACTGCCTTGATTATAGTTCCTCGTGATATAATATTTTTGAGTATTCACATCGAATGTAATTCCGGTTAACATTGTATTTAAACACATGCTCAAAACATTACAGCCATTAAATCTACTACCTTCGATTCTGTGTTCAGGCATAGAAAGACCAGTTAGGGCAGAAAAATCCTTACTGGTTTGTTTTTTCTCAACGGAAGCAGTCACTACAACTTCTTCGATTAAATTATGCGTACGGAATTCTTTTTTGCTATTGTCCAGATAGGCTTGTAAATTCTCGTCAATATTTTGAATTGCAGCAGCTTTATTAGGATTATTAGGGTCAATCTCTGGAAACATAGTAGGATCCATAGTGATTACCAAACTCCTAAAATTGTCATTCCCTCTAGCGTTAAGAGTAGCTTTCAGGGAGTCTGTGAAGACTAAATTCTCAAAAGTATATCTTCCTGAATTGTCTGTATACGCATCCTTCTTAATTGCAGCGCCTGGAATATTCAGCAATAATCCACCATTTGGCTGTACACGACCTGTATTCTGACGCAATATACCTGTAATTGTTATTCCTTGCTCAGGCATGAATTTCACTTGAGGAAGTTTTGCCTGTACTAAGTCTTTATAATCAAATCTTCTAAAACCTTGTGTCATCATCAAAGCATCTAATGCTTCTATCCTATTTTCATTCTTAGGGTTAAAATAGTAATTAGGCTTTTCGATGTATCCTTTGAGGTCTGAAGCCACTAACATATTGCTGACAATACCTTTATCGTCATCATCATTATAAGGAACTTTAGACTCATCGATTACAGCAACAGAAAAATTCCCTGGCAGACTATCAACCTTGGTATCCAGATTTAATTTCATCTTAACCAAATCCTTACGTCCATAATCTGTTTTGTCGGTGGCCACCTGAATTCCAATCAATTCTTGTGGTTGAATATAAACTAATCTTTCTGAAACAGGTTGTCCATCAGGGGTCAATAAAGTCACTTGAAGTACACCATTAGGAAGCTCTTTCAAAGGTATCTTTACAGATACCGCATTACTCTTAATAGATGCTTGCGCTGCATAAATCAAATGACCATTAAGTTGCCCAAAAACGTAATAAGGTTTATTTTGAATGGTATTAAAATATTGGTCATTTGTAACCAAACCCACATTGATAAATTCATTGTCTTGAGAAACAGAAACAACATTTATTTTATTATCTACCACAGCAGGTAGATCAACCGTTTTCTCAACTCCGTTTTCAAAGTTAACTACAGCTTTATAAGTCTCACCTGAAGTAGGAAGTAATGTGAATGAGCCCATTCCCATACCCAGATCTTCAAATGCTATAATTTCTTTCTTTTTGCTGTCGATTATTTTTCCTTTCACTTTCATTCCTGAGCCACCTGATGCTACAGCTTTAAAAGCAACTTTTTTGTTCACTCCAGAAATAAGGTCACCACCTTCAGGAAAAAACTGAATATCCACGTCTTGGTAAGCATTGGTCAATGGATATTGGCCAACCAACATCTCTCCATTGTCTAATTGAACAACCAAACGACCAGTTTTAAACTTTTCTTTCTCTTTATGATTGAGGTTAATTGTTATCCTTCCTAAATCATCAGTCTCGGCCTTTCCTTTATCAAAAGCATCCCATCCATCATTCACTTCCCAGTTCAATTTCTTTCTTCCCAAGGCCTGGCCATCCTGCCCTCTGAATTGAATCGTAGCTTTTGTTCTGCTTCCTTCTTGTTGATAGTTGATATTTGCACCAAGCTTCTTATTAATAGCATCACCTATTGGAACAACTTTATTAAAGAAATAATCCATATCAAAGTTCATCATCCATTTGCTATATGCACGAAAGCGATAATTATCTTGTGCCCAGAATTGCGGATCAAGAACCAATTGACCCTTTCCAGCCCCTTCTTTCACCGGAACTCTAAGCGTTTGCATCAGGGAGTCTTTGCTATTGATTACATCCACGTAAACAATCTTACTGGGATCATAATTAAACAAATTGGTGTTGAGGTAAGCTTTGAACCAAAGTGTATCTCCTACGGCGTAATACGGTTTGTCAAAATGCAGGTGAACCTTCTCTACAGGATAAACTGTAAAGTATTTTTGGACATTATCAACAGCAGTATTAATTGGAATTGTAGGCTTCTCTTGTGCGTTAGCAGAAAAAAATAATGAGGTAAGTAGAACTAAAACTAAGAGTAAACGATTAATTAGATTCATCAATATTCAATTTTGAAAAAGCTAAATATATCGAATTTTTGCCGAACAAGGGTAGAGGTTAATTAAATTTAACAGATACCTATAGCAATGGTGCTAATAACCGACATAGCGAATCAAATCCCCTTTTCCAAGCTTTTCTCTTTTTCCAATCCTTGATGTTAATCTCTTCACAATTTCCCTTATCAATTTCAAATTGCTTTTCCATGTCAGCGCAGAAATCTTTATTGGATATAACTGCTGCAACTTCATAATTGATATAGAAACTCCGAAAATCAAGATTTACGGTGCCCACATAGGCAATCTTGCCATCTATAATGGAAGTTTTTGCGTGCAGAAATCCCTTTTCATATAAGAACACTTTTACTCCTCTTTCCAAAAGAGGTTTTAAGTAAGAATAAGTTGCATGCTGTACAAACCAAGAATCCCCCTCTTTAGGAATCATTAATTCGACTTCCACTCCTGCGGCGGCCGCAGTTTTCAAGGCTGTCGACAATTCCTCGGATGGAATAAAATAGGGTGTGCATAATTTAATGGTATGGCTTGCCTCACCAATACTGATCAATAAAGCTTCCATATTGAATGGCCCCAATGAGCCCGGATCACTCGAAGCCAAAGCGACTGCTGAAAGCTGATCAGTTACAACTGGAGTCTCACGTAAATATCCATCCGCTAAATTAAAGGACTTGCCTTCCGTTTGATTCCATTGATTCCAAAAACTAATCTGGAACATAACCCCCACATTACCAACAATCTTTACTGAGGTGTCACGCCAATATAAACCAAAATCATTCGGATTTTCATATCGGTCAGAAATGTTGATCCCACCGATAAAACAAACAAAACCGTCAATGACAGCAATTTTACGATGATTCCGATAATTACTGTTTGCCAATGAAGTAAAAGTTACAGGCAAAAAAGCTTGAAACTCAATCTTTGTGTCTTTATTCTTGCGCATGTACCGAACTAATTTCGGAGAGCCAAAACTATCTACAATCAATCTGACAATGATACCCTCGTTCGCTTTTTTCTCCAACAGATCCAATACTTTAGTTCCAATATTGTCTAAATCAAATATATAAAACTCCATATGGATCGAGTGCTTCGCAGATTCTAATGCCTCTAACAACGAAGGAAACATCTCCTCACCATTCACCAATAGGGTTACTTCATTATTTAAAGTAGGTGTTGACAATTTCTCATTCTTCAAGTACGAATACACACGCGATAAATCCCCAATTTTACTCTGAATGTTGCGGATAGACCATTGCATTAAAGGTTCCAATCGCTGAAACTCTTTCTTCAACCGTAAGGTCTGTTCATGATTGATCCTTTTAAGTTTCTTTACTTTAGAGAACTTTTGACCAAACAAATAATATAATATCAACCCCAAAAATGGAATAAAGACAATAACTAAGACCCAAGAAATAGTTTTGGTAGGATTTCTGTTTTCAATAAGGATTGTGATGGTGACACCAATGTACATAATTGTCATTGGGATCCATCCCCAAAGTTCCAAGAATTTAATAACTGGCTGAATGTATTCCTGCATAGTATTAAGTTATGTCTAATAACCAAAACAAGCTTGAATTGTTTTATTATTAAGCTTACAAATACAAGATAGGAAAGAAATTGAATTAAGCACAATTCATAGCACCTTCAACTTGCAATAAAGGGCTTAAATAAGGGATATCTAAATTTGCGCCTCGCAGGATAAACCATGCGCCCATCACCAAAAACAAAATAGGCAGAACGGTAGTGAATCCTTTTTTAAAGATCCTTTTAGGAAAATTTCCAGCAAAGGAGAATAGAAGTAATAAGGGTAAGGTTCCCAAACCAAAAAGCAGCATAAATACGAAACTGTTCGAAAGGGAGTCTGCATTTACTGCAGATGCTAATGCCATATATACCATACCACAAGGTAATATGCCATTCAATATTCCTGCAACAAAACTTCCACCTGGTCGGTAAAGCCATTTGCTCATAAAACGGGCAAAAGGTTGAATTGCTTTTGTTTGGATACTTGCTAATTTCGATGAACTTTTGCCGAACATATAAAAAAGCCCTATTCCAAACAAGATAATTCCAGTAACTAAACTAAATCCTTGTTGCCAGCCTTGGATGGAAGCGACATTTCCAATAAGTCCGAGCAGGAGACCCAAAAGCCCGTAGGTAAGGATTCTACCAAATTGGTAAAGTAATTTATTAAAAGTCGTTTTCCAGGTTATCTGCTGTCCAGCTTGGACGGCAAGCAATAGCGGTCCGCACATAACTGCGCAGTGAATACTGCCTAAAAGCCCCATAAAAAACGCCAAATAATGATATGTCATGTTATTGAATAAATACGGCGTGATCCGAAATATATGATTTGCTCGAATTCACCCAGTCAATCTCCAAATTCCAGTTCCCTTTCTTAAAGCTGCTTATTGGTAATTTAAATTGATTGCTATTCGTATAAAATGGTAATTGTTGATCTTGATTTTTATCGTCCAAACGTTTGAAATTCAAATTACCCTTGTTCACTGATGAAGAAAACTGAATTAGCAAAGTATCCTTTAACACTTGAATCCGTGGTTTTGCATGATCGTTCAATAGATTCTCTTTTTTATGGAAAGTTTCATCATAATTCAAACCTTTCTCGTAATAATCAGATTCCACCAAGGTATCCGAATCATGAGTGACCATATAAATGCCTGCTCCAATAATGAAAAGCATAAACGCTCCTAACCCAAAAACTATTTTATAACCCCAATTCATACATTTATTTTGCTGGAGGCGCTATAAAAGTCGTCTCCATAGTTTCAATTACCTTATCACCTGCTTTAATATCAATCTTAACATCAGTTTTATACTGCTTGATTGATTTTTTATCAGCAATCAAAAATATACTTAATTTCGCATTCCCTTCCCTATTCAAGTGAGAAATTGGGTTAACCACTTGGATTTTGATTCCCTCAGTTTCACTGACCAAGTCGAAATCAATGTCCTTACTGGTTTTATTGATAAGTTCTAAACTATATAAGTTAGAAACAGTACCATCATCCCGCATTTGGTAAGTACTACCTTTGGCACGTAATAACCTTCCATCTACATCTGAACGACTAAAGATCATAAAACCAAATATTGCCATCAATACAACCAATATTCCGGAATAAATAATAGCACGTGTATTTCTTTTTTTACCAAGTTTTTCTGTTTCTTTCCCTTCTGCCTCAGCTGGAGAATAAAATCCAATCAATCGTTTTGGTTTGTTTATTTTCTCCATAACAGCATCACATGCATCAATACAAGCGGTACAAGAAACACATTCCAATTGTATACCGTCACGGATATCAATACCAGTTGGACAAACATGAACACAGAGGTGACAATCTATACAGTCTCCTTTTTTATCATCTTGCACTCCTCTTTTTTGTTTTCCTCTAGGTTCGCCCCTTGCAACATTATAAGCCACTGTAACCGAATTCTCATCCAATAAAACTCCCTGAAGGCGTCCATAAGGGCAGATTTTGGTGCATACGATATCACGCACATAGGCAAAAACAAAATAAAAAACTAACGTAAAAACCAAGATTGAAATAAAACCTACAATATGTTGGTCAATCGGATCTGTTGCGATTTTATAAAGCGCATCAGCTCCTATGATATAGGCCAGAAAGAGGTTTGAAATAATAAATGAGATCAGTAAAAATATGGTATGCTTTAAAACTTTTTTCCAGGCTTTAGCATCCGTATCAGGACCTTCATTTAATTTTTTCTGCTGCATCCAATCCCCTTCAATCAAATATTCTATCCTTCGGAATATGAGTTCCATAAAAATAGTCTGCGGGCAAGTCCAGCCACACCAAACACGACCATAGACTGCGGTGAATAACACGATGCAGACCATGACGATCAGCATTCCGAATAGAAAAATATGGAAATCTTGAGGATAAAAGATATTTCCAAAGATGGAAAACTTCCTTTCAATGACATTGAACATCAAGAAAGGATTTCCATTGATTTTTAGGATAGGACCTAAAAAGAAGAATAGTAGTAAACCATACCCGACCACCTGTCGATAGTTATAGAGCTTGCCACTTGGTTTCTTGGCGTAGATCCATTTTCTTTTCGATTTATCAGGTTGATTTGGTTGTACGGATTCATTTACTACTATTCCCATGATTAATTAATTATTGATTTGCGGTACTATCTGCTGCAGCTTCTTCTACTACAGCTTCGCCAGCACCACCTTCACTTTCATATGCCACTATTTCTACTCCCTCTGCTCCTTTTGGATTTGCCGGTTTGGTATCCCTCATTGTTAAGATAAAATTACTTACCTCAGCAATTTGCGCCGGTGTCAGCGTTTGTTCCCATGGAACCATCCCCTTTTCAGGAACACCATATTTCACAGTTTTGAAGATATCTTTGATCTCACCTCCATGCAACCAAAAACGGTCAGTCAAGTTTGGACCAATAGTTCCTTCACCATTGGCACCGTGACATGCTGCACAGTTCGTAGCAAATAATGCCTTACCGTTTGCTGCCAAAGTACCGGTCTCATCGACTTCAATCGAATTTTCATCGAATAGGTTTGCTGACTGAGCTAAAAACTCTTGTTTTTCGATTTCAGCCTTTGCCATCTCACGTTCATATTCTTGATCTTGATTAAGGCCCCAACCGGTAACCTGATAGATCAATAAATAAACAACTGAAAACACGACAGTGGAATAGAATAAAGCGTTGAACCATACTGGAATCGGGTTGTTCAACTCCGAAATTCCATCATATTCATGCTCATCGATAATCAAGTCCTTTTCTTGTTCTATTGGCTTTAAGCCCATGAAATAATTCCATGATTTCTTCCAATAGTTCTTCCTTGCTACCTTCTTCTCGGCTGCTAATCGTTCTTCTTCCTTTACAACTTCAGGCATGGTCACTTTTAACATTGACCTCAAGGCCTTGTTAATTGTGATTGCTGCAACTAAAACCCCCAATAGGACAAAGAATACCGCCAGATAGAAGATATCATTATATAAGTTGCCTGTACCAATAGATAGTAGCGTTCCTGGTACAACATTGCTCATTATTAATACTAAATTCATATACGTTCAGATTCAGGTAAATTATCATTCTGTTTTTCAGATTCCTCAAAAGGTAAATCTTTCATGTAATCCACAAAGCTTTTTTTCATAGTAAAGATCATGATCCCTACCATAATAAAGAAGGTTAAGAAGATTAGCATTGAGATGATCAAATAGATCTCATCTCCATGTAAGTTTGTGATTTGCTTCCACATAGCTCTTTATTTTTTTGTGTTACATTAATTGTTTTCAGCCACTTGATTGGCATCCGCTGTTTTCGCCGGCTCAGCTTTGATATCTGTACCCAAACGTTGTAGATATGCAATCATGGCTACGATTTCTTTGTTAGGTTCTACCTGGACATCATTTGCGGCAAGGTCTTTAACAATCTCTTCAGCTTGTGCTTGTGCATCCTCTAAAGCATTGTTGACTTCTGCATCTGAATAAGGAACTCCCAAATTCTTCATCACCTTCATTTTTCCTGTCAGATATTTGTAACTGATATCCTGTTCTATCAACCAAGGATATGGTGGCATAATACTTCCTGGCGATGTAATCGTTGGGTCCAACATATGGTCAAAGTGCCATTTATGTGGATACTTTCCACCTATACGATGTAAATCAGGTCCTGTACGTTTTGATCCCCATAGGAATGGATGGTCATAAACGAACTCTCCAGCTTTACTATATTCTCCATAGCGTGCTGTCTCAGAACGGAAAGGACGGATAGTTTGAGAGTGACAGTTTACACAGCCCTCCCGGATATATAAATCACGGCCTGTTAGTTCTAATGCAGTGTACGGTTTAACAGATGCAATTTTAGGTACATTGTTGGCCACTGTAAATGTTGGAATCATTTCCACGATACCCCCGATTAAAATAGCGATCAGTGATAAAACCATGAAAAGGATAGGCTTACGCTCAAGACGACGGTGTGCTGATGGTTCTGAATGCTCAACTGGTTTCAATGCAGGTGCTTCCGCTGGTTCATTGGCAACCAATTTTCCAGTTTTAACCGTTTTGATCAAGTTATAAGTCATCAAAATTACACCTGAAAGGTATAATACTCCTCCCACCGCACGCATCATGTGCATAGGTAAGATTTCCAAAGTTGTAGCTAGGAAGTTAGGATATTTTAAGACACCTTCTGGAGTAAACTCTTTCCACATCAGTCCTTGTACCACTGCTGCCCAATACATTGGAATAGCATAGAATAAGATACCTAGAGTACCAATCCAAAAGTGGGTATTTGCTAATGTTTTTGAGTATAATTGAGTTTTATAGATTCTAGGGATTAACCAATATAGAATTGCAAAAGTCATGAATCCGTTCCAGCCCAATGCTCCTACGTGTACGTGAGCTACGATCCAGTCTGTAAAGTGTGCAATCGCGTTAACTTGTTTCAACGATAACATTGGACCTTCAAACGTAGCCATACCATAACAAGTCAAGGCAACTACCATAAACTTAAGAACAGGTTCTGTCCTAACTTTATCCCAAGCACCGCGCAAGGTCAATAGACCATTGATCATACCTCCCCAGCTTGGAGCAATCAACATAATTGAAAACACAACTCCTAGGGACTGTACCCAACTAGGTAGGGATGTATACAATAAGTGGTGTGGTCCTGCCCAGATATAGATAAAGATGAGGGACCAAAAGTGTAGGATACTTAATTTATAGGAATAAACAGGTCTGTTAGCCATCTTTGGCAAGAAGTAGTACATCATTCCCAAGAATGGTGTGGTTAAGAAGAATGCAACTGCATTGTGTCCATACCACCATTGTACTAGAGCATCTTGTACTCCTGAATAAACGTAATAACTCTTCCATAATCCAACTGGCATTTGGATGGAGTTAACAATGTGCAATACAGCAACAGTAACGAAAGTAGCAATGTAAAACCATACGGCAACATACATGTGTCTTTCTCTACGTTTGATGATTGTACCGAACATGTTAATTCCAAAAACTACCCAGATGATAGTTATGGCTAAGTCGATTGGCCATTCCATTTCCGCATATTCATGTGAAGTGGTTAGACCTAATGGAAGGGTAATTGCGGAGGCGACAATAATTAATTGCCATCCCCAAAAATGGATCTTACTAAGTAAATCGCTAAACATCCTGGCCTTTAGGACACGCTGCATGGAATAATACGCTCCCATAAAAATGGCGTTTCCTACGAAGGCAAAGATTACTGCATTGGTGTGTAATGGTCGAATACGTCCGAATGTTGAGTATTGAAGTCCAAAGTTCATCTCTGGCCAAACCAACTGTAAGGCTGCAATTAGCCCGACAGTCATTCCGATGATCCCCCAAATTACAGTTGCGATTCCAAAATCTCTGACAATCTTGTTGTCATAATTAAATTGCTCTACCTGCATTATTCTTATATATTAAGTTAACGATTCAAAATTACCAGTCTACCCATGACATTCTAATGATAATGGGAAGCAAGAAAAGGTGATATAAATCACATTTTTCACTTTATATTAATTCCGCTAAAACGTATAACTACTTAGAAGGTTAGTGCAATGAAATTTAGGCTCTTCATTTTTGATGTATTTCTAGGATTTAAATCCTAGATATTTTGGAAAAAATAGTTACGGCAAATAGCCACCTTCTCCCATCTCCAACATAACGGTTAATTTAGATTAACAACAAAATATGAAAATTGATTTGATTTTTTAATAAAGAATGAAATCTTTATTAAATAAAAAAGGAAACCGTTTGGTTTCCTGATTTGGTATTGTTCTTATTATTGCGTTTTTGATTTTATATGGTTTCCAAAACAGTTTTCATTGAAATTATTTTGTAAACATATGCTGCAGTTTCAGAATTGAGTTTTAAGTCGTAATAACTATCTTTCTTCTGTCTTTTCAGCGACCCTCTCAAACTTCCCCCGCCTACGTTGTAAGCTGCTGCTGCAAGTGTCCAGTCTCCGAATTCATCATGTAATGATTTTAGATACTTTGCTGCGGCATGGGTTGATTTTACAAGGTCCAAACGCTCATCCACACTACCGTTCACTTTCAATCCATATAAGCGTGCAGTTGCTGGCATAAATTGCCAATAACCTCCAGCTCCCCTATGGGAAGTTGTTTTTGGATTCAAACTGCTTTCAACTACAGCAATGTATTTGAAATCTTCTGGAACCCCATAACTTTTAAGGATTTTTGCAATGCGGGGAAGTAATTTATCCGCCTTTCTGTGAATCTGATGTGAGGGCTTTTTTAGATAAGCAAACCTACTCAGGTACTTGTCTAGTTTTTTCTGTACAGTAACTTTTTCCAATGGAATCTCAGTTTCTGCAAAAGAGATGTGACCGTAGGGATCAGCCTCTTTCTTGGCTGCCATAACTTCTGCTACGTTAGCCTTCATCGAGTGGTCCAACGCCTTTCTAAAAGGATCAGCCGACTCTGGTTGGGGATTCGAGTACAAGTTTGACATGAACATCATCATCAAAAGTGCACTGCTACATAATACTCTTTTTTTAACCATTCATTCCCTTACTGCTACCCTATCCACGGAACTTGTGAAAACCGATCAAAAAGTAGCTTGGTGAAAAATCAAGCTCCAAAAGTACAGTATATTATAATAAGAGACAAATAATAGTATTAATCAAGAAAGTTAATTAAAGTTAAAACCTAACGTTTTCAGCGTTAATGATACTTTAAACTAAGATTTATAAAAACTGGATAAATTGTAACAAAAACCTAGACAATCAGCTGGTTTGTGATTCATGATTAACATAAATTATCCTAATTATAGGTTTTATATTTTAATTATTGACAATTCTGTAAATATTACCAGAATCTTGAGGCAAGGTTAGAGAAACTTTTAAAATGACCATGCTTTAAAATTGAAATCACCGCTAAACCAAATCCATCGCTATAGTAAGTTCTTCATACTGTCAAAATGTAATCTCAAACAACCAAATCAATTAACTATTTAAAAATTAGATTTTTACCTATTTTATTGCTTTACATCCAATTTGCATTTACCCTTTGTCTTTGAATTATAATATTTATCAAACAATAAATATATAATTACAATTGACTGATTATTTTAACTATCTTTGTGGCTCATTTTTTCGAATTATGCCATTCAATAGCAAAAGGAACAGTCGAGACGACAACTCCAGAAAACCACGAAGCAACTCAGACGGCTTCAAAAACAACAAAAAGGATGACAAGTTCTCATCCTTCGACTCTTCGAGAACTAATAAATCAGACAAATTTAATCGTGACTCTAATTCCGACAAACGTAGTTTTGACAAAGACTCCAAATTCGGTAGAGATGCAAAGTTCAATAAGGACTCTAAATTTGCCAGAGATTCTAAATTCGGAAGAGACTCAAGACCTGATAGAGATTCTAAATTCGGAAGAGACTCAAGACCGGACAGAGATTCCAAATTCGGTAGAGATTCAAGACCGGACAGAGATTCCAAATTCGGAAGAGACTCAAGACCGGACAGAGATTCCAAATTCGGAAGAGATTCAAGACCGGACAGAGATTCTAAATTCGGAAGAGATTCAAGACCGGACAGAGATTCCAAATTCGGAAGAGACTCAAGACCGGATAGAGAT
Source organism: Sphingobacterium sp. 1.A.5 (assembly GCF_002734235.1). NCBI lineage: Bacteria > Pseudomonadati > Bacteroidota > Sphingobacteriia > Sphingobacteriales > Sphingobacteriaceae > Sphingobacterium > Sphingobacterium sp. 1.A.5. The sequence continues at coordinate 3,521 of NZ_PEBA01000064.1, read as the reverse complement.
TCCAAATTCGGAAGAGACTCAAGACCGGACAGAGATTCTAAATTCAAAAAAGACGGAAAATTTGAGAAATCATATAACTCAGATCGTCAGTACAAAAAATTTGATGGTAAAGGCAAGGACTTTGGAAACAAACGTTCCGACCGTAGCTATGATGGCAAATCTGACCGTGACTTCCGCAAGGACAACAATAGAAAACCTAAACAAGAAAGAAGTTTTGAACCTGAAGATGATGGTTTGATCCGCTTGAACCGTTATATTTCAAACTCAGGAATCTGTTCACGCAGAAAAGCTGATGAATTGATCGAAGCAGGTGTAATTTCTGTGAATGGTGTAGTTGTTACAGAATTAGGTACTAAAGTTGATCCTGCAAAGGATGAAATCAGATACAACGACGAACGTCTGAAACGTGAGAAAATGGTTTATGTTCTTTTGAACAAACCTAAGGATTATATCACAACGACAGACGATCCACAAGAACGCAAAACAGTAATGCAACTTGTATCTAAAGCAACCAAAGAAAGGATTTATCCTGTTGGTCGCTTAGATAGAAATACAACTGGTCTCCTTTTACTTACCAATGATGGAAATTTGGCTGAAAAATTATCTCATCCGAGAAACAATATCAGCAAGATCTACCAAGTAGAATTGAACAGAAACTTAACGCAAGGCGATTTCAACAAAATCCAATTTGGTGTTGAACTTGAAGATGGATTCATCAAACCAGATGACCTAAGCTTTGTTGTAGGCGCTTCAAAAAAAGAAATCGGTATACAGATCCACAGCGGAAAAAATAGGGTCGTAAGACGTATTTTTGAATCCCTTGGGTATGAGGTTGAAAAATTGGACCGTGTTGTCTATGCCAATCTAACAAAAAAAGACTTACCTCGAGGACGTTGGAGATATCTTGAAGAAAAAGAAATCATTCAATTAAAGCATTTAATGAAATAGTATACAAGGCGCAATAAAATGCGCCTTTTTTATATCCTCCTACTTTCGTATTTTTAACAAAATTACTTTTGATATGACAGACCCAAAATGTTTAACGTCGGTTGCAGATTTTCATAAAACATTTCAGCACCCGATTTTAGATCAACCTACTATTCCATCCGATGCTCGTTGTAAACTGAGAGTTTCTTTGATTGCTGAAGAACTCAAAGAATTACAGGAAGCAATTGAAGATAAAGACCTAGTAGAAATCGCTGACGCTCTTTGTGATATCCAGTATGTTCTTTCTGGGGCAATCCTGGAATTTGGATTGGCGGATAAATTCAACGACCTATTCAATGAAGTACAACGATCAAATATGAGCAAAGCTTGCAATAACGAACAAGAAGCCATAGAAACGCAAAAACATTACCTAGAAAAAGGTGTAGAATCTTACTACAAGGAAATTGATGGGAAATTTTTAGTGTTCAGAAAAGGTGACGATAAAACTTTAAAATCAATCTATTACTCTCCTGCAGATTTAAAATCTATTGTAGAAAAATAGATAAAATATTACTCAAACAAAAAGGATGGCTCTAAACCATCCTTTTTTTATATTGTTATATCTTCCACCTGATAAGCTGATCCTTGCTTCACGCCCCTCTCTTCCAGTCCTTTGTCAATTTTAGTTTGGATACCTGATTTGGGCAAATTCCAATTTGGAGCTATCAGGAGTTCTTTGTCAGCTATCCCAAATACACGTTGGATAATAATATCCGGTCTCAACAAGGGAATAAATTTCGACAGAAACTCGGTATACTCTTCCAAGGAAAATAAATGAAAAGGCTCTCGTTTATATTTTACACCCATGATCGATCCCTCGACAATATGTAAATGGTGGAGTTTCACAAACTTAATCTTTGGATGCTTATTGATTTCCTCTGCATATTTCAACATCATTTCCTCAGTTTCCCATGGAAACCCAAAAATAGTATGAACGCAAAGATCCAAAGAAGTATTCTCCAACATCTTCATAATAGAGATAAACTCATCATGTGAACAGCCTCTATTTATTCTTTCCAATGTTTCGTTGTAAATGGATTCCATACCCATCTCCAAGTCAACATCAAATCGATCTGTATAACTCTCCAGTAGCGCAATTTTTTCAAAATCAAGACAATCAGGACGTGTACCAACTGACAAACCCAATGTATGTTCAGGACAGATGCTCAATGCCTCATCGTACATCATTTTCAATAAATGGGTAGGCGCATAAGTATTGGTATTGGGCTGGAAATAAATAATAAATTTCTCAGCACCATAACTGTTTCTGGCACGTTCGATACCATTTTCTACCTGCTCGCGAATCGATGGGATCTTGCGTGCGGTATCAGGCGTAAAAGAATCTACATTACAATAAGTACATCCACCATATCCCTTGCTACCATCACGGTTAGGGCAAGTAAAATTACCATCTACGATAACTTTAAACACCTTCTGACCGTTGTATTTTTCCTTCAAATAAGCCCCATAGTGGTTATAAGGCTTAATTCCATTATCTAATTGTGTACCCATTGTAGATGCAAAGATAAAAAAAGTATTTTGTAGTTGAGGGGATATCGATAGACAATAGACATAAGACAATAGACAATAGACATAAGACAATAGACAATAGACAATAGACAATAGACATAAGACATAAGACAACAGACATTAGACAGCCATAGGGAACTAACTCCGATAGGGTGTAACTAAAGGCGGCCTGTCGTACGGGATCGACTCCCATGGAAGGGTGTAGGTTAACCGCCATGGTTGGTGTCCCCACCAACCATCATCTGGCACGTGTCTAGCACTAGTCCTATTTGCTGCCAGGTTAGGTGAATTAACTGTGCCAACCGACACAATTCGTATTGCCATTCCATGGCAGGGTGGCGTTACTTTTGGTGCGCAAAAGTAACCAAAAACGCCCGCTCATTTAAGATGGCCTGTCGCACGGGTCCGACGCACATGGAAAGGATGCCTTGTTGCCGAGGATGCCGTTCTCTCAATTATCTCTTTGGAGGAGATAATTGACCAAAAGCATCCAAGGGCAAGGCCGACGCACAATGGCCGCGGCACCCTGTCCATCCTGCCGCCACTGGAAATGAGCGGATCCCGGCTGTGGATATCGTGACGGTATTACTGAAGACTGGATCGATGGATCTGAATGGCCCGACGCCATGGTCGGTGTCCCCACCGACCATCATCTGGAATGTGTGCGCCGCCTGCCCTTCGGCTCCGCTCGGGGACCGAAGGCGGCCGCCGGTCCCGGGACATGGGCACCCTTTGGGAACGCCATAAAACAGGAAAGCCCGATGTCCTCATGGACAACGGGCTTCCGTATAAAATTAGGCACCGACCTACTCTCCCACCTGTTACGGCAATACCATCGGCTCTGGCGGGCTTAACTTCTCTGTTCGGAATGGGAAGAGGTGGACACCGCCGATATAGGCACCTGAATACCTTTTTGACAGACATTGCTCTGTCATTGACATGTTATTGGAAGAAAGGAGTTTTAAAAAGAGAGAGGACAACAGACTATCCGCATTGGAAAGCTT
>NZ_PEBA01000062.1:0-615 GCF_002734235.1 Sphingobacterium sp. 1.A.5 | reverse complement strand
TTGCGAAGATTACAACGTAAGGTGTTTTTGATGGATGCTACCGTTATTCCATTGTGCTTGAGTGTATTTGATTGGGCCAAGTTCCGTAGTGCCAAGGGAGCGGTGAAGTTACACACCGTATTGGATTACGATGGCTGTATGCCAAGTTTCGTCCATATTACAGATGGCAAACAGCATGAATCCAAAATTGCTAAGTCGATGTCATTTCCCAAAGGTTGCGTGGTTATTGTAGACCGGGGCTATGTGGATTATGCCTGGATGAACGTTTTGGACAGCACCGGCTGTTTCTTTGTCACCCGAGCGAAATCCAACATGAAATACACACTAGTGAAAACGGTAAAGAGCGAAGAGCTTCGTACTGGCGGGATCCTTGAAGATCAGCTTGTTGAGCTTGACGGACTTGCCAATCAAAGGTATGCAGGAAAGAAGATGCGTTTGGTTCGCGTTTGGGACAGCACCAAAAACGTGGAATACGAGTTCCTGACCAATAATTTCTCCTGGAAACCAGCCACCGTAGCAGCGCTCTATAAAGAACGTTGGGAGATTGAAACCTTCTTCAAGCACCTCAAACAACGGCTTAAGGTAACCAGTTTTGTGGGAACATCTGAAAATGCA
>NZ_PEBA01000061.1:0-634 GCF_002734235.1 Sphingobacterium sp. 1.A.5 | reverse complement strand
AAGCCATTAACCTTGCCGGACAAGAGTAACTCGTAGGCTCATTATGCAAAAGGCACGCCGTCACGGAATCGCTCCGCTCCGACCGCTTGTAAGCACACGGTTTCAGGTTCTTTTCACTCCCCTGTTCGGGGTTCTTTTCACCTTTCCCTCACGGTACTGGTCCACTATCGGTCTCTCAGGAGTATTTAGCCTTGCCAGATGGTGCTGGCGGATTCCCACAGGATTTCTCCGGTCCCGCGGTACTCAGGATACCACTATGCCTGTATTCTTTGCCTGTACGGGGCTCTCACCCTTSTCGCGCAGTTTCCCACCTGCTTCCAGTTCATAGCACAGTRCAACCTCGTGGTCCTACAACCCCATGCATGCCGTGACATGCATGGTTTGGGCTCTTTCCCGTTCGCTCGCCACTACTTGGGAAATCATTGTTATTTTCTCCTCCTACGCCTACTTAGATGTTTCAGTTCAGCGCGTTCGCCTCATTTGATGGCATGCCTTCAGCATGCCGGGTTGCCCCATTCGGAAATCCACGGATCGAGTCGCATTTGCCGATCCCCGTGGCTTATCGCAGCTTATCACGTCCTTCATCGCCTCTGAGAGCCTAGGCATCCCCCGTGTGCCCTTGTTTACTTTCTTC
>NZ_PEBA01000060.1:0-641 GCF_002734235.1 Sphingobacterium sp. 1.A.5 | reverse complement strand
TAAAGTCTCAATTCTTTTTCTGGATTTTCTGAAAATATATTTTTGTTTTTGATAATTTTTTTGGTTGTTTCTCATGGGTGTATCCAGCTTTATATTCGCATAATTGAACAAATCTGTTTGCACTTGGGTGGATAAATAACCCCTGTCTCCAATCAACATACAATTGTTCATTTGATGCTTGATATCTTGCAAAAAATGAATATAATGAATGCTTGCTGTAGAAATATCAAAACTTTGGAAAACTCCGGAAACAGAACAAACTGTATGTAATTTGTAACCATAATAATAACTCGATTGAGAAGCGCAATAACCTTTGCTGGGAAACGAAAATTCATTTTCCTTACAAATTTTAGAGCGGTTCGCTCTTGCGTTTTTGCAGATTTCTAAAGGCATCGAATCTACAATAAAAGTGGTTTCCATCTCATTAAATTTAGCAACCATAAGTTTTCTTATATTTTCCAAGTGTAAGAAAACCTTTCTTTTTCTGCGATTAAACACACTTCTCTCAATCATTCCCTTTAGTTTTGAATTAGAGAGGTATCTAAACAACTGATATTCTGAATCTATCGATAAATATTCTGCAGAAATATTTATTGCAATGAGTTCTAAATCAGATAATTTTGGTTCAGATAATTTTGGTT
>NZ_PEBA01000059.1:0-647 GCF_002734235.1 Sphingobacterium sp. 1.A.5 | reverse complement strand
TCAGGGATGCCCAGGTCCAGCTCGACCGCGATACATCCACGAAAAAGTACCCCCAAAAGGTCAACGGGAACAAATCCTTCGGAAAATTAAAGGAAAACCTGATAGCCATCTTTTTCAAAAACAGGGAAAGGGAAATCCTCAGGGAGCTCACGGCCTATTTCCTCAAGGACACATTGCCCATTCGAAAGGGAAGATCGTTCCCAAGGCAGCTTAAGACCTCGAATAAAAAGTGCAAGCACAGGACCTACACAAACTACAAACCGGCATGATAAAATCCTTAACTTAATGACATTGCCCTAGCGGGGTTGTGTGGCGTCGCATGATCATTTCTATAATAGTTACACCCCTAGCGGGCAATGTCATTAAGTTAAGAAAAAAAGAAGGCCATAAATCACGTAAATGTTTAATTTTGAATTCACTACTAAACAAATCTAAACAACCGCGTTTATGGCCGATGTAAAAATAGCACTTAAAATCGTCTCAGACCTAAAAAATTTTATTTCTATCTGTTTAACAGACCCTCTGCTGCTCAATCTTTTCAGGAATTCCAAAACCCATTTCACCCGGGACCGGAAGCTCAATTTCGAGAGATTGGTCCTGCTGATCGCCAAGATGTGCAAGCGGACCCTCTCTGTCGAACTGGAAGG
>NZ_PEBA01000058.1:0-691 GCF_002734235.1 Sphingobacterium sp. 1.A.5 | reverse complement strand
ATCATCACAGTTGCATAGAAATCCTGCTCGACGGATTCCACCGTCAGCCCGCTGAAGGATTCCATCTGCATGGTATTCTTCAGTTTGGAGATGTTCGTCTCCACTCCCCAGCGCCTGAAGTACAGGTCCCCGAACATATCGTTTTCAAACCCCTCTTCCTGCCATAGGTTGGTCGCGATCACCTCCGTGGTCGACTGCAGTTCTACCCTGACCAAGCGTATGCGGATCCTTGTTGAGCTGTCCGTGGCGAACCCGCTCTGGCGCAGGCCGCTGATGGAGGCCTGGGTTGGGGCAAGCTCGATGACCTGGGAAACCTTTCCCGTCTTCAGGAACCTCTTGACAAACTCTAGCGAATCCTTCGCCCTGATCACGAACTTGCGCTCGCTCTCCTGCCAGCTATGGAGCGCRAACATCTTGAACGTTGAATAGTACCTGTCATAGATGGCAATGGAGTCCACGGGCAGTTCCTCGATCCAATGGGAGGCCAGGGTCAGCTCGCTGGTCCGGTATGGGGCTATGCAGGCATGGGTCACCAGGTCGTTCAGCACATCGTAGTGATAGAAGGTCTTTGCCTGCACGAAGCTCGAGTTCTGGTTGCTCTGGCCGCCAAAGTTGGCCTGCAGGGAAGGTGTGTTCACCAGGGCAAGGTTGGAGCCGTCAACTGCGATCAGGCGATAGCCCATCCATCTCC
>NZ_PEBA01000057.1:0-691 GCF_002734235.1 Sphingobacterium sp. 1.A.5 | reverse complement strand
TGGTAGGAGGCTCCGGGATAATGTTTCCAAAGATGGTCCACCAGGACCTCAACCTTGGATTCCTGATGGATGCACTTAAGGAAAAGGTCCTTGCTGTAGATCGCAACGTTCCAGCTCTTTAGATGGACATCTATTCCGATATAGATCGGTTGTCCAGCAAAATTTAAATCCGTATTTTGTCGTAGCATAAGATTAGGATTTATGTTGTTATTTTGGTTATATAAAAATATAAACAAATAATCTTATGCTATCTCTTTGTAGTAGCACGTCCTAAATACAAACATAAGGCCTACAGGGTTTCATGGCGTCTTATTTTCATTTCTATAATAGTTGCACCCTTACAGGGTTGGATGGCGCCATATATTCATCCCTATAATAGTTACACCCCTACAGGCAATGTCATTAAGTTAAGAAAAAAAGAAGGCCATAAATCACGTAAATGTTTAATTTTGAATTCACTACTAAACAAATCTAAACAACCGCGTTTATGGCCGATGTAAAAATAGCACTTAAAATCATATCAGACCTAAAAAATTTTATTTCTATCTGTTTAACAGACCCTCTGCTGCTCAATCTTTTCAGGAATTCCAAAACCCATTTCACCCGGGACCGGAAGCTCAATTTCGAGAGATTGGTCCTGCTGATCGCCAAGATGTGCAAGCGGACCCTCTCTGTCGAACTGGAAGGTTTC